>JAAZCB010001124.1 GCA_012513545.1 Clostridiaceae bacterium | reverse complement strand
TTTTCAATAAACAACCCTTTTTTCTGAATAAAACAATATTGATCTTTTTACTTTTAGCTTTGATTGTAAGGTTTATATTTCTTGAAGCATTACTGATTTCTGATGATACATACTATTTCTTCTCAGCAGCAAATTATTCTCCTGAATTATTTTCTGGAGGAACAGATCAAACATTCTTCCGCTTAGGTTTGTTATTGCCCGTAGCTTTAATCCAAAAATTGTTTGGAGTAAATATCATCTCATATTATGTCTGGACTATATCTGTATTTTTATTATTTATTTTTACTTCTTATGTCTTATCAAAAATTATTAACGGGGAAAGGATGGCAATTATAAATGTCTTAATCGTCATTTCCTCTTATTTTTTTCTATTCCAATCCTCCAATCTTCTTCCAGATATACCTTGTTTGATCACTGCAATTTTTTCGTTTATTTTTTTCCACCTCTCATTAAAGAATAAAAAATTCTCAAAATTATTTTTATTTGTATCAGTTTTATCGGGTTTTATCTCCTACACAATAAGAATCCCAAATATTGTTTTTCTTTTAAGCATTCCTATCTATGAAATCTTGGCTCACAAATCGATCAGGAAGTCAATTTCTTATGGATTGATTTTCTTATTATTTTTTCTCGTTGAAACATCTATTTATTATATGTTGACAGGAGATTTATTTGCCCAAGTAAGATCTAATGCTGAAAATATGTCAGACTGGTCAATCTACATGAATTCCATATCTAGGAGGGAATATTTATTTGCTCCCCTTAAATCTTATCTATCAACAAACACTGGGAAAATTTTGACACTATTTGGAGCTTTTGGATTTTTGCTAGCAATACTAAAGAAAAAATGGTTGCTTGTAGCGCTGACCATCAGTGGATTTATCATTTTTCTTATTTATAGCTACTCGGTAACGAGTATAAATCCTTTAGTAAGAGCATTACCATTAAGTCAAAGATATATCATAAGCTTTAGTTTTGTGTGCAGTTTATGTACTGCTTATTTTTTAAGCTACATCCTCGATGATATTTTGAGAGGAAGAAGTAATATTAATAAATTATTTATTGGGGCTATCAGCATTTTATTACTTGTAGCTATTCTGTTTTTGCAAATTGTTGAGCTCCCATCATTGTTAGGTAAAAACGCAATTTTTTGGGGAAAGAATTCTTACTTCCTCATTGACCAGTACATTAAAAGAAACGAGCGATACTATCAGGGCAAGACGATTTTTGCATATCCTGAAGAAGTATTTAATTTGTACCCGAATATAAAAAAGTTAAATATAAAAACCCTGGATTTTTCAAGACCATTTGAACCTGATCAATTAGCCCTTATCTCTGTAGATCTTTTGAATGAAAAATTTTATTATGCAAATTTAAGAAATGATTTAGATTATGTTATAGGGCTGGAAACTTTTACCTCAATGTACATTCCCCGTTTTGACTATATTTTTGACACTGGGGACGTTTTTTTTGCCCGATTTGATAACAATCCAGTTAAATTAACCGAACTGATAGATATTGCAGATTATTCAGCAGTTGGAGATATATGGATGGCAAACTCCGAAGCAGTTAAATCTGTCACTGGTAGTCCGAATATTACCTTTGAGCTCTTACCCTATTCAGAACCATATTATATTTTTACATTTCCTGGTAACTGGGAAACCCCTCCTGAAGGTTTTGAAGAGATATTTGATAAATTAAATACTGAAAAAATAATTCATCTCAATTTAATTTATTCATTGGAAGAAAATTTAAACTCTAATTTGTTTTTTATTCAGCAATATGATGATGTGGCAAGAATTTATGGAGAATCATATAATATAGAGACGACAGCCGGAACCCATCAATTCGAAAAATACATCAAACTTCTTCCATATACGACAAAATTACGTTTCTACATAAGAGTGGAAAACCTTACCGATTCCGTTAATGTAATCACATTGGAAAAATTACAAATTAATAAAGTTGAACACTAATATAGAAAATCATTTATTGATCTAATTATTTAAAAGTTATTAGAATAATGATATATTTATTTATATTCAATTGATTCGTTTAAGAATTAAGTCAATATAATGTCCCATGGAAAATGATGAATATTTTTTTTCTTCGTTCCAACCCCATATCACCTGACCCGCGGGTGGAGAAAGAAGCTTTCAGTTTAATGAAAGCTGGTTTTTCTGTGGAGGCGCTTGGCTGGGATAGAACAGGAGAGTTGCCTGAGAGGGAAAATCGGGAAGGGATAATCATTCATCGGCTTCCAATAAAAGCCGCTTTTGGATCTGGGATGAGGAATCTGCCAGCGTTGCTTCACTGGCAATGGGGATTGTTAGGTCGTTTGCTGGCGAAACGTAAGGATTATGAGATCATTCACGCTTGCGATTTTGATACGGTTTTGCCAGCATTATGGATGAAATTCTTCCATAAAAAAATTGTCATCTACGACATTTTTGATTTTTATGCTGATCATTTAAGGAGCACACCGGATTTTATAAAATGGCTGATTAGAAAAGTGGATCTTTGGGTGATGGGTAAAGCTGACGGAGTTATTCTTGTGGATGACTCCAGAAAAGTTCAGATTCAGCAAGCAAAGGTAAAAAATTTACAAGTCATTTACAACACACCAAAAGATTATCAGCCTGAAATTTCGAAAGGTACGAAACAGGAGGAAAGCCGTCTTAAATTAGTTTTTGTCGGTATGCTCCAGGTTGAGCGTGGTTTGTTGGAATTGCTAATGGTTTTGAAGGATAATCCTCAGTGGCATCTTGATCTTGCCGGGTTTGGGGGTGATGAAGACCGAATTTTAGCAGTTTCCTCTTCTTTAAAAAACGTATCCTGGCATGGCAGAATCTCATATCAGAAAGCTTTGGAATTAAGTCATAAAGCAGATGTGTTAATTGCCACGTATGACCCGTCCATTCCGAACCATCGTTATTCCAGCCCGAATAAGATTTTTGAAGCGATGATGCTGGGTAAACCGGTGATTGTTGCCAGAAACACCAACATGGACAGGATCATCGAAAAATATGATTGCGGAATTGTTGTCGATTATGGGGATCAGGAAGCACTGAGTGGCGCCTTATCCAGACTTGCTGATGATGTGGAGTTAAGAACAAGATTGGGAAAGAATGCCAGGGCAGCTTATGAGGATGAGTACAGCTGGAAAAAAATGGAAGATCGTCTACTGGAATTATATAGAACGGTCATTGATGCGAAAAGTCTGAAAAAATGAAGAAGATTCTACTGGTCGCCAATACGGATTGGTATTTGTACAACTTCAGAATGAGTCTGGCAAGGTTTCTGAAAGCCAGTGGATTTGAGGTAATTTTTGTGGCGCCTTCCGGCGAATACCAGCAGAAGATTATAAATGAAGGTGTTGGTTTTATCCCCTGGCAGGTCAAGCGACGGTC
>JAAZCB010001123.1 GCA_012513545.1 Clostridiaceae bacterium | reverse complement strand
GGCCTGAATTTTTTCAAGGGCGGAAGCATACCCTCCCTAATGGATTTTCCACCCTTCAAAGAATACAACATAGCCTTGATAAACATTTGCAGAGTTGATTTTCCTGACTCATTAGCTCCGTATATAATATTAAGCCCTGGAGAAAATTCAAGAACAAGCTTTCTTATTTTCCCGAATCCTATAACATCAATCTTTTCTATTTTCATAGCCTGTCCTCCAGGGCCTCAATACCATACTGTAATGCCTTTTTCAGAAGATAAATCTCTTTTTCCGATTGCGCATTGCTGATTTTTGAAAGCATCTTTGCTGTAAAAAGCCCTTTGAGCCCGGGCTGCGTAGCCATTTCATAGTAATCATACGCCGAAAGCGTCTCATCATCAATTTTTAACATAAAAAACATATTTGAGATTTCTTTTTCAATCCTATCCTTATTTATACTGTAGCCTGGTTCAACATATCCTCTAAGGATCACATGCAACAGCAAGTTTTCCCTATCCACATTACTGGTTTCATCAATTATTTTTTCTATTGTCTGCCGGTCATCGTATAGCCCGTCAACTCCCACTTCGAGAGTACTATACGCTCTTTTTCCTGTTCTGATGAAAGAAATTTCAAGTGACTTGTCAAATTCATTATTCCATTCTGCCTTGCAAAGGTAAACACCATGTTCACCTTCTTCATCAAAACCCAGGGGTTCAGGACTTCCAGGGTTGTATATTACCTTCTTTCCTCCTAAATCGTCAATTCTGCTGTGAAAGTGTCCGGCAGCAATATAATCCATGTCGAGAACAGCAAGCTCATCACTTGATACAGGATTGTACTTATTCATAGTAAAGTTCATATCAACTGTGCCATGCATTAAGAGTATGTTTATATATTCCTTGTCAACTTGTCTTAAACTTGTCAGGATGGCCTTTTCTTCATAGAAAGAGTTAAATCCAATGCCATGTACGCATACCATCAAATCTTCCAGAACAGCATATGGATTGTCAACAGAAAGGATTATAACATTATTGCTCCATATATAGTTCTTATAATAGGAATTTTGTATATACGGATCATGATTTCCAGGTACTATAAAGACCTTTATGTTGGGAATTTTACTAAACCTCAGGTTTATATAATCTATGGTAGATTTTCTGACATATTGATGCTCATATAAATCCCCGCCTATTAAAATAGCATCAACCTTCATTTCTTCTGCTATACTGATTATTTTATCAAAAACATCTAAAATATCCTGCTTCCGCTGTTCTTTTTTTTCATGCCTTCTGCCCATAGACCCAAACGGCATGTCCAGATGCAGGTCGGAAAAATGAAGAAACTTAAATGCTTTCAAAATATACATCCCCTTAAAATAATCACAGAGCTTAAGCCTGAACTATATCTCCATCCTGAAAAAAGAAAGAAGTACCTAAAATATGACTGTTTATATCCTTGGTTATTTTCTTTATTTCAAGCGTAACACCAGGATATGCTCTTTTTAGAATGGTTATCTCACCTTCACCTTTTGTACGCAGTGCATTAACAATCATTTTTCTCTCATTCTCACAATCCTTGATATCAGAACTGATTTTCAAAAACCTATCCTTATTATTCAAGTATTCTGATTTCAGTTCATTATCCAGTTTTGAAAATTCGGTATAAGTTGAAAGCTCCAGCTTGACCCTGATCATTTCATTTTTTAAACGCTCAATTTCGCAAATTACCTTTTCAAGATTTTCCTTTAAACAGTTTCTATCAAACCCGGCAACTGAAATAATGGTACGTTTTTCACCTGGTGACCCTAAAATTGAGGAAACAACTTTTATCTCTGCATTTATGCATCCTCCTATTATCTGGCCTTTTGATGAATCAAGTATAACTTCCCTTGCTGTAATAACACTGTTGATACAGTAAAAACCTATATGTACACTTCCATCACATACAATAGTTGCATCAGAAACGAACTTTGTATAAAGGTCCTTTTTTGACTTTATAACAGCCTTGTTTTTGCCGGCTATTCCTCCCTTTATAAATATATTACCCTCTTTGCTAATTATTTCCCTTATACTTCCAACTCCGTAATCTCCTAGAATTTCAATATCTTTTGATGCCTCAATAGAAAAATTATCTTCTACAGATCCTTTTATTGTAACATATCCGTCAAAATTAATATTCCCTGTTTTGAAATCAACATCGCCTGCTATTTCGAGATGGTCTAATACGCTGATTTTTTCTCCTTCATAGTTCACTGCACCATTTCTTAATGCGTAAAGAGTAGTAACTCCGTTTTCATACTCCTCCCGTACCGAGCTCTTTTCATATTGAAGAGGATAACTCTTCCCTGGAGTTGCCCTTAATATTGCGCCCTTTACAGACTTTCCCGGTATGCCTAGCGTAGCATCAATCCTCTCTCCAAGCCAATCACCTTTACTTACCATATTAATAAGGTTAAGCTCATAATGGTTAACCTTTCCGTCTTCTCTTATCTCCGGTTTTGCCTCTTTCAATTTATACATTTTTACAACAGCATCCCGTCCGTCTTCAGGTGGAACACCTTCCGCAGCAAGAATCAGCTTATTATTACTTAGTGAATTTAAAAGAGTCTCGTATTTTATTCCATATGTGACTCCGGATTCTTTAAGGCTTTGAACAATCTCTTTTAAAAGATTTATTTTATCCTCGGAGTTAATCTCTGAACTGTCAACGTTAAG
>JAAZCB010001122.1 GCA_012513545.1 Clostridiaceae bacterium | reverse complement strand
AGTAACGTCTTTGTAGTGCGTGTCTTGGAATAGATTTGTTTTTTCTGTATGTGGTGCTTTAATTTGTCGGATGCATTAGGTCGCAAGACGAGCTGCACACCAATCCGTATTAGCGCTGTCAGTTAATTGTTGCAGTTGAAAGACGATATATGATAGAATAATGTGGTGAAGTAAAAAAATGTCTTATACTTTGCTTAAAACCCTCAGAGACAGCAACATATCAAATGCCGGAGGTGGAGTCGGTGTCAATGGTCGACAATCTGAAAGCCGTTCTTGTAAGGCAAAAGGAAACTCTAGATAGCTTAGAAAAGGAAATCCGCAATATTGAAGCAAATGACCTGGTAACCGAGAACCAGAAATTGAAGGATGAACTATTAAGACAAAAAGCATCTCTTGACAATGAAAAAAGTAACAACGTTAAGTTGTCGGAAGAAAACAGTAAGCTACGTGGGGCCTTGTATGAGCAGTTTTATAACGAAAAGACATACATACTTAATTCTGTAAGTAAAAGGATGGATATTTACTACAAAGGAAATATTAAGGAAGAAATAAACAGATTACAGAGCTTTGAGCTTTCGGTTAAAAAGCGGATTGACAATATGATTGCCGTTCTTAAGGCAAACAGGGTTTCAGTTGAGGACGATATTTATATAAGGATAGAAGAACTGAGAAAGCAGCTTAATATAAAGGTAACCCTCGCAAGGGAAGAAATTGAAAAACACACTGGGGCGTTTTGTGAAAACAGGAATGAGGAACTTTCAAAGCTAAAGCAGGAACAGGTTACAGAGGAAGAAATAAGAAGCCGTATAAAACAGAACAATATTGAATCTCTGATAGGACTTAATATTATCAACAAACTTGGTATTTTGCTGCTGGTAATAGGTGTAATAGCAGCATCACAATTTACATACTATCATTTGCCCGATATGCTAAAGAGTGTTTTCGCGTTTTTAATCGGGGCAGTGATGCTAGTTGCGGGTGAATTGTTAAACCGCAGGAAGCCAAATGTTTTTTCCCTCGGCATTACAAGCGGAGGTATCGCAGTATTGTATGCGTCTCTGGCCTTAAGCTATTTCAGATTTGAGATACTTGGCATGTACCCGGCATTGGGGTTGTGTGTGCTTATAACACTTGGTGCCTTTGTGCTTTCTCAACGGTATAATTCACAGACCATATCTGCTTTCGCAATGGTTGGAGGCTATTTGCCCATTTTTTCAATAGCAGGTGATAAAACCATGCTATATGGCGCAATGGTTTATTTTGTTATACTCAATTTCCTTGCACTTATAGTAGCTGTAAACAAAAAGTGGACAGTAACGGCATATATAGGATTTGTTCTGAATGTTATCGGTTCAATCTATATATCGACCAACATGTTTAACACTCAGTCTGATGGAGCAGCTTTAATATTAGGAGATATAATCACGATACTGTATCTTGTTTTTGCTTTTGTTATTTATACTCTGATCCCCGTCGTTGGGTCTTTTAGAAAGAAAGTTGGTTTTAAAAACTCTGATACAGTGCTGCTCGCCTTAAATACCTTTATAAGTTCACTGCTTTTGTATTGGGCATTTTATGAAGCTGGATTGGAGGACCTCAAAGGACTTCTGGCTCTTGTTTTTGCAGGTGTTTATATTATGCTGGGCTGGTTTATTGATAAATACATGACAAAAGAAAAAACGACAATTGCACTTTTTTATATCACCGGTCTAACCTTTGTTGTGCTGGTAATACCGTTCCAATTCGGCAGGATGTGGTTGTCTTTGGGCTGGCTGGTTGAAGGTATTGCCCTTCTTTCATACGGCATATATAAGGAAATAAAAAGCTTCAAAAGGGCAGGGACTGTTATTTCATTCCTGTGTCTTGGAGCCTTTATATTGTTTGATGTACTGGCATATCATGATGAACTCTTTACCCTCAGATATCTTTCAATAACTCTGGGAAGTATTATAGTTCTGGGAACCTTGATATATAAGAAGAATCTGTCCGAAATACAGGTCCGGCTTTTTAAGTATTTTACAGTTATCAATGTGTGGATTTTTACACTGTATTTAATTGGCGGCGAATTAAGCGGATATTTGTTAAAGCTGCTCGAAGACAGCAGTTATAATCATGACTATCTGGTTTTTGCAGCAATGATTATTGCAAGCTTTCTTGCAGCCTTTATTATTCCAAGAATAAGGATTCTACTGGATAATGTAATGAAGGGCATATCTGTAACGATTTATGTTCTGGCATTGACAGTTTTGTTTTTTGTGAATTTCGAATCGCCGGTAAATGGATACCTATCTGAAGTGCCTACAGCGGTGAGTGTAGTGGGTACAATTGAACTGGCGTTTGTGGCGATTTTATCCATTCTTGCATTGAGGGACCTGATACTTTGCCTTGTTATGGAACGCAAATTCGGCATTGAGTGGTATCCTTTTATAATATCTCTTTATTTTGTTGTGATTCTGACACAAAACCTGATAACACAATACAACCTTGAATTTAATAACGCTGTTATCAGTATAATTTATCTTGTTACTGCCCTGGCATGGATCACCTTCGGATTTGTTAAACGTTATGTATTTATAAGACGGTTTGGTCTGGGATTGTCGATGCTGGCGGTTGTAAAGCTTTTTATAATTGATTTGGCATTTCTTGAAGAAGGGTACAGGATAGTTTCATATTTTGTTTTTGGTTTGACGCTTCTTGCAATATCGTTTGTTTACCAGTATTTTAATAAAAGAATTGAAAGCATAAGTGAGGTAATGCCAGATGAAAAGAAAACTGATAATTAGTGCGGTTTTATTTACTGTGTTAATGAGCAATATTGTTTATGCTCTTGATTTTTCATACAGTGCAGCGATTGAAAACAAGGGAGATAAAAAGTACAAGGCGGTAAGGATTAATTCAGGGGTATATAATAAGGTAAAAGAAAACCTGGCGGATATGGTTCTATATGACAGTGACAACGAGCCTGTGCCTTTTTTTCTGAACAGCTTTAAGGTAAGCGGAGTTGAGGAGAAAAGGACTTATGCCATGAAGCTTGTTAACTCCTTTATAAAGGATAGGGATTTCTATTACGACTATGGTCTTGAAACTCCTCAACAAGAGGATGTTACTGCAACATCTGTTGCAGTAGAGACAGGAAGCAGCGACTTTGCCAAGGAAGTGGAGATTTGGGGAAGCTATGACAGCACCAATTGGGAAAAGGTCAAAGAGGATGTTATATACAGTGTCGGAGGAACCAGAAAGCTGGAAGTAGCCTTTGAGGGTATTAAGAAATATACCTTCTACCGTTTCAGGTTATCAAACAACCTTGAGAAGGTTAGCTTTTCTTCAGTTGAGCTGAAGTTCAGCAAGGTGCAGCAGAACAGGGAATACTTTACCGATACTATATCTCCCGATTTTACTGTAGAGGAAAGAGGCAATAATACTGTAATAAAAGTTCCGGCTTTAAAAAACTTGAAGCTAAGCAGTATTGCAATAAAAACAGACAGCATGTTCAAAAGGGAGGTTTCGTTTGAGGGTGCTGTGTCTAAAATGCTATACAATCTTGATTTTGAAGATACTAAGTACAGGGATTTGACAATTCCATTAGATCAGTACAGGGTTACATCGGATTTGGCTGAAATTATCATATACAATAAGGATGACAAACCTATTGAGATTAAAGGGGTTGAAGCTAATTACCTTGTTGATGAGCTGGTTTTCGAAGGTTCAAAAGCAGGCAGTTACACATTAAGGTTTGGAAACAGTGAGATGTTAAGCCCTAAAAGCTACGACATTTCAAACTACAGGGAACAGATTATAAATGAAGGCTATGATATGTTAAGCCTTCAGGAAATTAAGCAGGAACAAACCACGCAAGTATATCAAGAACCCAAAAAGGATTATAGAATGGTTTTCAATATAACAATTACGGCAGTTGCACTGGTAATGGGTGTGATATTGTTTCTAAAGCTTAAAAAATAGGTGTCGGTGAGTTAAATTACAGTGTGGGTAAGGATGTGAAATCATCAAGAAATAGAATTTCAGGATAATCTTTCTATTTAATAAGAAGTCAAAGAAGTTAAAAAAATGGTTATTGACCTCTCATCCAAAGTAGAAAAACTGGAACTTGAAATTAAAGTTATAAAAGGAGGTAAGTAATCCGAAATCATACCGCACATTAACGAAAAAGACGCATGGAACAGGCCATCCGAAAAGGATGGCTATCACTATATATAACTGTTTTTGATTTAGCTGCCTTATTTCCAAATCTGATAAAAATCTATTGTAATTTAGCAAAGCTTTGCTCTTCCATTCTTATTGCCTATTTTAACATATTGCTGATTAAAATATAGGTTGAATTTTAAGTTGTTATATGATATTTTTTTAATGCTGTTTATTATAAAAATGTATACTATGGCAATTGCATCCTCGGCATTAACTTTTTATGATATATGAGAGATTTTGCATGTAGATAATTTTTGTTAATTAAATTATATATTAGCAATATGGGTTGGGAAGAAATACAAAAATATAATTTATAGGAGGAGTAACAATGATTTCCAGAAAAAGTAGTACCAGGTTTTTGAGTTTTGTTTTGTCCTGTGTTATGTTTCTTAGCATAATGGCAACTGTCAAGTTGCCGGTATTTGCCGAGGATACTGAGGATATGAACATTGTCGGTAATGGGGACGCTGATAGTGACGGCAGAATGGTAGCTAACTTTGGCTCACCTTTTATCGATGGCAAAGTAGATGATGTTTGGAACGAGGCAGAGGTTGTTACACCGAAGATTGTAGTAGGTGAAGTCTATGCTGAAGCTACTTTCAGAGCTTTGTGGGACGATAATGCATTGTATGTTCTCGCGGAAGTAAAAGACAGCAATTTATCCGTAGAGTCTGAAAACCCATATATGCAGGATTCATTGGAAATCTTTTTAGATGAGAACAATGATAAGACAGTAGAATACGGTATAGATGATATGCACTTGCGTGTTAATTATGAGAATTACCAGACTATGGATTATGGTGATGAGGAGAGGTTTTACTCAGAAGCCGTAAAACACGAAGACGGCTATCTTATTGAAGCAAGAGTTGAGTTGAAATCTGTTCCTGCGAATGGAAAGGTTATGGGAATTGATTTGCAGATTAATGATGGATTAGGAACAATCAGATTGGGTACTATCAATGTTTTTGACGCAACGGGTAACGCATGGCAAGACACCTCGAAATTCGGAGAAATCTTGCTGACCGGCAGGGAAGAAGGAGCAGAAAGTGGTTTGAATCCATATAGACTGTTGAATTTGATTAATAGTTCTAAAAATCTTGATTTTACCCTTTATAAAAACAAAGAGGTAGTTTTGGATGCAGTAAAAATCGCAGAAGATTTCATAGCTGATTTTCCTGAAAAAGATATTACACAAAAAGAAATTGATGATCAATATAATGCAATAAAGACAGCTATCAGCAAGCTTAAGCTGACTGAAGAAGCAGCCAATGAGAAATATTTTAAACCAGTTCCTGATGAATACAGGGCAGAAAACGAAAAGCAGGGTTCAATTGAGAAATTGGAATACAGTGCAGTTAATTTGGACAACGGTATGGACACCAAGTATCTAAACGTTTATCTTCCTTATGGATATGATCAATCCAATAAAAGCAAAAAATATAATGTTCTGTATTTGATGCATGGCGGCGGCGAGAACGAGAATCTCATATTTGGCGGACCTGGCGAGAGCAGAGAACTAAAGAGAATTATAGATAATATGATTGCAAAAGGAGATATAGAACCACTTATTGTCGTAACACCTACATTCTATGGCGGTAAAAATGAAGTGGATTATTTCCATGAGGAATTGATAAGAGATGTTATACCTCTGATTGAATCCAAATACAACACCTATGCAAAATCGACAAGCCTGGAAGGTATAAAGGCTTCAAGAGAACACAGGGCCTTCGGTGGATTCTCCATGGGGTCAGTGTGCACTTGGTATACATATATCAACTGCCTCGACTATATCAAATACTATATGCCGTTAAGCGGTGACTGTTGGGCAATAAACAGGGATGCCAGCAAAGAAAATGCCAAAGCAACAGCAGAGTTACTGGCGGATGTTGCAAGGAAATCCGGTTATAAACAGCAGGACTACAAGCTGTTCTGTGCTACAGGCGATGCGGATATTGCATATCCTAACCTGAAGCCTCAGATAGATGAATTGAAAAAAATAACAGATACTTTTACTTATTCCTCTGATACATCAAAGGGTAATCTCTATTTTATGGTGTGCAAAGGCGGTACACATGCATGGAATTTTGTTAATCAGTACATTTACAACATATTGCCGGACTTATTTAAAGAAACAGGCAAAACATCTGGTAGCAGTGGATCCAGCTCGGGCGGTTCAAAAAACAATAATAATACTTCTGATGCAACTGAAACACCGACCCCAACACCAACTGCGACACCAACTGTAACACCAACTACAACACCAACTGATATTACTATAGTAGAGGAAAAAGAAACAATACCGGCAGTTGTTTATAGTGATATATCGAATCACTGGGCAAAAGACTTTATAAACGACCTGTTATCAAAGGACATCTTAAGTGGATATCAAGATGGTACAATAAAACCTGATCAAAATATATCGAGAGCTGAGCTTACAGTCATTGTTGCTAAAGCTATGGGTTTAAAACCAGCTGACAAACCTGTTCTGGACTTTGCAGATAAGGATAGTATTCCAGCATGGGCAGCAGGTTATGTAGCACTGGCTAAAGAAAAAGGTATTGTATTGGGATATGATGATAAAACCTTCAGACCTGATAATAATTGCACAAGACAAGAAGCTGTAACCATTATCATGAATGCCTTTAAACTTGGAGAATCGAGTAAGGAAGTTGAGTTTAAAGATGCAAAGGATATTTCAGGTTGGGCATACAAGCCTGTGGCTAAAGCAACTGAATCTAAAATTATTGATGGATATCCGGATAACACTTTCAGACCAGCTAAGACTATAAGCAGAGCTGAAGCGGCAGCTGTATTATCTAATGTTTTAAAGAAAAAGTGATTTATTCAGGTATTTCATGAAGAAAATATATTTTAAGCCTAATGAAATTAAATAAAGAAGGGAGTATTGCAAAACTACTTTATAAGTAGACTGCAATACTCCCTTTTTAATTAACAAAGCTCATTACAAATTCACTAATCGTTAATATATCCTATGAAGAATACAAAGGGTGAATTCCAGTAAATACAAATTTCATTGGTTGCAAAACTTCCGTCAACATCCGCATAGCATTTAGCCGGTGGAGTGTTTTCATTTACCATTTCAGCAACCGGATCGCCGATAACTCCCATTATATCAGCATTTGGCCCGCCAACAAGCATTCCTGGTACTGCCTGTTTAAGTATTACTGACTGGCGGTGGTGAGGGTTTTTTGCTGCTTTTTCACCAAAGCCTGTTACGTAGCTTATGGCATTTGCATTACGTCCAAGGAAGTAGTGGAGCTGATCCATTGCAGCAGCTCTATAATCATCATTAGCTGCCAATTTATCGGCAATGATAAGTATCATGACACGATCAGCCAGGTCCTTGTTGCTGCCCCATACATAGTTGTCAAGCGCTACCTTGTAACCATCCTTCTTCCATGTGTTAACTATAGCATTTGCATCGTTGATAAAGCGGTTATTAATTTCCTTGTACTTAGTGCTTTCCTTATCTATTCCTTCTGTGTTAAGATATGCAATCAAACCGTAGGAACCCATATCAGCCCAACCAAAGCCTGCAGAAGGAAGTTCCTTGCTTTCAATGTAGCTTAGGTACTTTACATTTCCGGTTGCTCTATAGAGCTCAGCTGCAGCCCAGAAACGCTCGTCTTTTGCATTCCCGTCATTATAATTACCTGTTCCAAAGAAGCTCGGGTCGTTATATGAATTGACCTCCGAATTGTCCTCCAACCACTTCCATGCTTTTTCAGCGGCTGTAAGGCAAACTACTGCGAAGTCAGGATCTATTGTGTTATAAATCCTGTAGGTATATGCCATAACAGAAGCATAATCGCCGGTAGCCTGAGCGGAAACAGGAGAGAGATACAACTGGTTATTGTCATTCTCGGGAAGTGCAGTCATAGCGGCATGGTGTTGTGTAGTTACCTTATGATATACACCGCCTGTCTGTGGATTCTGCATTTTTAGCATCCATTCAATTTCATATCTGGCCTCATCAAGAAGTTTGTCAGGACCTCCGAAATCCAATTCAGCCATTGCAGGGAAGTATTCTGCAGTTAAAAGAAGATCTGCTACAGTTTTTGCGGCAGGTGTTATATAACGTCCATAGTCACCTGCATCATGCCAACCTCCCGATACATCAATCTCAACAGAGCCGTACGTTTCATCTTCGGGGTCATAGTATTTTGCTGTTCCTGTATGGCAGGCTTCATGCGCAAATTTATCACCAACGTATGCAGCATCAAGTCCTTCACCGCCGCAACGCTGATAATAGAACAGCTTCAAAACAGCAGAAGTAAGGTCCTCATATACGCCTTCGCCAATTTTAAAGGTTGGTGACTTGTCTGCTCTAACCTGGATGTAATAATCACCTGCGGATTTTATTGATGAGAAATCAGCGATCCTCACAATGTCTCCACTCATAGGGTCTACAAGAGCTCCGCCGTTTTCATCAGCAGTATAGAGGGGAAGATTACCTGTTAATACAAGCTTGCCTGAAGCGGAATAAAGCTTGAAGGTACGTTCGTTTGTGACCACAAAAGCGGCTTTGACGTCATCTGGACGGTAACCCACCTGATTTAAACGTATTGGGTTTAATTTCTTGACCTTTGGTACTGTACCCTCTGTCATAACAATGCTGAAATCGTCAAAATAGAAGTTCTGGTCAACAGCTTGTGCTTCTCCAGCCTGACCGAGGTTGAAAAGGAAACGTGCCAATATATCATCAGCATATTCCATGGTAAATTCTTTTTCATAGTTCTGCCAGCTGCTGGTAAATGACAAGGATTTATCTGAAAAATAACCGGTATATTGACCGCCGTTTTGCTGCAGGCGTACTTCCGCAGTGCGCTCCACATCAGCCTTATACCTGAAGGAAACCTTGTATTTGTTGCCCTTGTAGAGCTTAATACCATCCTGATAGAACTGAACTGCGTAATCAACTGTTCCGGTGTCGGTTAAGTTTACCAAAGCTTCATTGTTTGCTGCAGTAAATACCGCTTTACCGTCTGCCTGATAGATACTCCAATTTTTATTGCCTTGGGAGAAGTCTGCGTTTTTAAACATATTGGCATACGGATCTTCTT
>JAAZCB010001121.1 GCA_012513545.1 Clostridiaceae bacterium | reverse complement strand
GTAGCGTAATCACGTAAAAACACATCACCTCTGCAAATTAAATCTCCACACTCACCACTTCTGCCAATTTCAATTTTGCCATTGCAAGCCACTGGCATCATGATATCATTAACATCTTTACAAGCTACGCGGTCATTTATTTTAACATTTTCAATACCAAAAACTGGATACTTTTTGATGTCGCCATCTAATATAAGCAACCTTCTTGTAGCCAGTACTTCAACACAATTATCATAAGTAATATGATTAGTATAAGGTCCCATAATACTGGTATAATTCACTGTCAATTTAACATCATAAATACCAGCTTTTTTATACGTATGAGATGGATACATTGCATCACTTGTATTTCCGTCACCAAATTCCCAAAGACATGACACAACATCGTCAATATTTGGAATGTATGCATCAAAATTAACGATTAACGGACTCTCGCCTAAATTAAAATCGGGAACAAAACGCAATACATTTGGAGTATCATCTATTATAGTAGCCACGGAATTACCGGTTTTAAGAGAGGATTTACCTGCCTTACCACTTTTATTAAAATCATGCACAAGAGTTCCATTTTTATTAACCATTACAATATTATATGAAAAACCATTTTGAATCCACATAGTTATCTTTCTTCCGCACATAGGCAAGCCGCCACTGTTATAGAAGACCTTTTTAGCTAAACCTTCTTTAAGAATTGTTGATATATCAGGAAATCCACCTGTTGCACCTCTAAATGAAACGAAATATACATCATTTCTAAATTTTGATCCTGTAGGTAAAGTTACAGTAATATAATCACCTCCCGATTCAACAGGCTTCTTTACTTGAATATCAGAATTTTTTACTATATTAATGTAATTACAATCTGTATCGCAATGTTTTTTAAATCTTGGCATTCCCTCAAGTATTTGAAAACGTTCAAATTTTTCTCCTCGTTCATATTCCTCTTTCGTGTATTTATGCTCTATTATATAAAGTAATGAGTTTGAGCCATAGTCATCTGGTCCACCAGTAAATATCCCTACAATACTCCAACAATTTGCACGATCTTTTACAAACACAGGAGAGCCAGAATTACCTGCAAATCCATCAAGGTCAGCAAAACAAAGGCGATCAAATTGGTTTTGCGTTAATTCCTTTGTATGATCAACCAGATTAGTTATACCCATTTTCTTCGCATCATTAAAAGTAATTTCATTATTAATAAATGCATTATCAGTCAAAACAAGTGGTAACCCCATACTGTGACCTATCATAAACAATTCTTTACCAACAAGATATTGTTTAACGTTTCTCCCGTTATAAATATTAAGAGGTATGGGGCTGTATTGGAAATCTATTTTTGGGGCAGGTATTCGATCTGTTTTAATAATCGACAAATCCATTTTATCTTTTCCGCCCAATGTAATTTGCTTTAATTCTTGGCCATAAAATGTATCATATCCTACAATGTTAAAACAATAATACGGATCGAAGTCTATATACGAAAAATTTTCGAATCTATCAGTTTCTGTCCAGTTAAAGATTGCAACCCAGTTTTCTGATGGGTCATGGTTTTC
>JAAZCB010001120.1 GCA_012513545.1 Clostridiaceae bacterium | reverse complement strand
TTGGTACAGATCCGGATAGTGACAGGGTTGGAGTTGTTGTAAGGAATAAAGAAGGTGAGTATGTCATCTTAACCGGAAACCAGACGGGATGTTTAATGATGGAGTATATTCTTTCTCAAATGAAATCAAAGGGTAACCTTCCTCCTACTGGTTTTGTTGTAAAGACCATTGTTACTACAGAATTGGCAAAAGCTATTGCAAGAGACTATAACGTTGAACTTGTCGAGGTTCTTACCGGCTTTAAATTTATAGGTGAGCAAATAAAGCTTTTAGATGAGTTCGGCGATAAGAAGTACCTTTTTGGCTTTGAAGAGAGCTATGGGTATCTGGCTGGAACATTTGTAAGAGACAAGGATGCAGTTGTAGCCTCTATGCTTATTGCTGAAATGGCTGCATATTACAAGTCGCGTGATATGTCGCTTTATGAGGGATTGATGGAGATATTTGAAAAGTATGGCTACACTCTGGAGGGTATTAAGTCATACACATTGAATGGCAAGGAAGGAATGGAAAAAATAAAGACTGCAATGGATAGGTTGAGACAGGAGAAAATTACACGGTTTGGCAGCTATGAAGCCTCTGCGGTCAGGGACTATCTGGCGGGTGAAAGATACGATACATTAACAGGGAAAAAGGAAACAATTAATTTACCGGATTCTGACGTATTGTATTATGAAATCAAGGATGGTTCATGGTTCTGTATAAGGCCATCAGGGACAGAACCTAAAATAAAGATATATTTTGGAGTATCGGATAATAGTCTTAAAGCCTCTGAGAACAAGCTTGAAAAGCTGCAGGAAAATGTACTTTCTGTAGTTGAAGGACTGATTTCCTGATATTATTACTATTCTTACAGCCACACACCTCTATCGGTATTGCGACGAACAGGGTGTGTGGCTGTTGATTTAACCTCTTACGAACGAAGTGAAAGAGGGAAAAGGCGAGGGACTCGATGTCCCGAAGCTTTTTATTTTTATGATTCATAATTTGTTGCGTTGTCTTTCGTTATGTTATAATATACTTTGATAATTAACGTTAAAAAAGTCAAGTTATTAAAGGATGATAAATGTGCAGAAATTTGTTCACCTCCATGTCCATACGGAATACAGTTTGCTTGACGGGGCTAACAGAATAAGAGATCTGATAAGGTATGTAAAAGAGCTTGGAATGGACAGTATTGCTATTACAGACCACGGAGTAATGTACGGTGTTGTTGATTTCTACAAGGAAGCAGTAAACAATGGAATTAAACCTATTTTAGGGTGTGAAATATATACTTCCAAACGCTCAAGGTTTGACAAACAAGCCGGAATAGATTCAGAACCCGGACATTTGTTGCTGTTGGCAAAAAATAACATAGGCTACAGGAACTTAATGAAAATCGTGTCCCTTGGTTTTACCGAAGGGTTTTATTATAAGCCGAGGGTTGACATGGAGGGCCTGGAAAGACACAGCGAAGGGTTAATTGCATTAAGTGCATGTCTTTCAGGAGATATACCGAGAGCTTTACTAAACAATAACTATGATAGGGCCAAAGAATTGGCAATGAGATTTAGAAATACTTTCGGTCAGGACAGTTTTTTTCTTGAGCTTCAGATTAACGGTATTGAAGAACAAAACCTTGTCAATGGGCAGTTAATCAAGCTGGGAAAGGAATTGGACATACCCCTTGTAGCTACAAATGATGCTCATTATTTGAGGCGCGAGGATGCGAGGGCACATGAGGTTCTTTTATGTATCCAGACTGGAAAAAACATTAATGATGAAGACAGAATGCGATTTTCATCCGATGATTTTTATATAAAATCGCCTGATGAAATGTCAGAAATGTTTGTGAATATTCCTGAGTCGATATCAAATACTGTAAAAATTGCCGGAATGTGCAATGTGGAACTGGAGTTTAATAAATTACACCTTCCGAAATTCAATGTTCCGGACAGCAAGGAGCCCTTTGACTACCTTAAGGAACTTTGCTGTAAAGGCTTAGATTATATATACCGAGAGAAAAGTAAGGACAGTGAGATAGTTGGAAGGCTTGAGTATGAGCTGTCTGTTATCAGACAGATGGGCTATGTTGACTATTTTCTTATTGTTGGTGACTTTATCAAGTATGCCAAAGACAACGGTATTATGGTCGGACCGGGTAGGGGTTCGGCAGCAGGAAGTCTCGTTGCTTACTGTCTTGGAATAACAAATATTGATCCCATAAGGTACAACCTGGTTTTTGAAAGGTTTCTTAATCCGGAGAGGGTAAGCATGCCGGATATAGATATTGACTTTTGCTTTGAAAGAAGACAGGAAGTTATAGATTATGTTGTGAAAAAGTACGGAGAAGACAGGGTTGCGCAGATAATCACATTTGGTACCATGGCAGCAAGGGCTGCTATCCGTGACGTAGGGCGAGCCCTTGACATACCCTATGGAGATGTTGATACTGTTGCAAAAATGATACCCTTTCAGCCGGGCATGAATATAGATAAAGCTTTGGAACTGAACCCGGAGCTTAGGTCAAAATACAATGATGATATAAGAATAAAAGAATTAATAGATATGGCAAGGCTGCTTGAGGGGATGCCAAGACATGCTTCTACACATGCGGCAGGTGTAGTTATATCAAAAGACCCTATAACAGAATATGTACCGCTTCAGAAAAATGAAGACAGCATCACTACACAATTTACCATGGGACTTTTAGAAGAGCTCGGGCTTCTTAAAATGGACTTTTTGGGTCTTAGAACTCTCACAGTTATAAGGGATGCGATTAATCTTGTACTAAAAAACTACAACAGGACTATTGAGGTAGACAAACTCGAAATGAATGACCCGAAGGTGTTTAAATTAATCGGAGAGGGTAGAACCTGCGGAGTTTTTCAGCTTGAAAGTGCGGGTATGACACAGTTTATGAAGGAACTCCAACCGTCCTCACTTGAAGATATAATCGCAGGAATATCCTTGTATCGTCCCGGACCTATGGACCAAATCCCAAGATATTTAAAAAACAAAAATAATCCCGGATATGTTAAATATGACCATCCTCTTCTTGAAGGAATATTGAACGTAACTTATGGGTGTATGGTATACCAGGAGCAGGTTATGCAGATAGTAAGGGACCTTGCGGGGTACTCGATGGGAAGGTCCGATCTGGTGAGACGTGCTATGTCAAAGAAGAAGACCGGGATTATGGAGAAGGAAAGAAAGAATTTTATTTATGGTATAGAAGATCCGGACGGCAATATTATTGTAGAAGGGGCAATTAGAAAAGGTGTAGATGAGAGTACGGCAAACAGGATATTTGATGAAATGATGGATTTTGCGAGCTATGCCTTTAATAAATCCCATGCTGCTGCTTACGCTGTGATTGCATATCAGACGGCATGGTTAAAGTGCTATTATCCTGTTGAATTTATGGCAGCACTCTTAAACAGTTTTTTAGGAAGCAGCAGCAAAATATCCCAGTATGTTTATGAGTGCAGAAGTCTTGGGATAGAGGTTTTACCACCTGATATAAATGAAAGCCATGTAAAATTTACGGTTGTTAAGGGTAAGATAAGATTTGGAATGGCTGCAGTGAAAAATGCAGGAGAGGGAGCAGTTAAGTCGATAATTTCTGAAAGAGATGACGGTGGTAATTATAGGGGCTTCAGAGATTTTCTGGAGAGAATTGACGGGAAGGATGTTAACAAAAGGTGTATTGAGAGTCTCATTAAGTGTGGGGCCTTTGATTCGTACGGGATATACCGTTCAAAGCTTATTGCAGTTTTTGAGAAAATGATGGATGGAATTTCACAGATCAGGAAAAGGAATATGGAAGGTCAGCTTTCAATATTTGAAATCCCGGCTGTAGACGCTATGTCAGAGGGAGAGCTTATTGGGAAGGGTGTTGCTAAGGATGAAGAAATTTATCCCGACATAAAGGAGTATCCTGGCAGGGTGCTGCTATCAATGGAAAAGGATATGTTGGGATTGTATGTATCAGGACACCCATTAAGCGATTTCGAGAAGGAAATAAGTGAAAGGGTAACTGTTGTAAGTTCTGATCTCAATATGGGAATTAATGATGGCGAAGAAGGTATTTCAATAGACAATTCCAAAAATATTGACGATGGTATGATTGTTACTGTAGGGGGAATAATTACATCGAAGAAAACTAAAACTACAAAAAATAATAACTTGATGGCGTTTATTACTCTGGAGGATTTATATGGGACAATGGAAATAATTGTATTTCCAACTGTTCTTGAAAAATATGGCGCATTGGTTGAGTTGGACAATATGGTTCTTATAAAGGGAAGGATCAGTATAAAAGAAGAGGAGCAGCCTAAAATAATATGTGAAGAGTTGCGCCCATTGATAAATACAAATGAAGAGTTGACTCCATTGGAAAAGA
This sequence comes from Clostridiaceae bacterium, assembly GCA_012513545.1. Next base: position 440 of record JAAZCB010001120.1, on the reverse strand, counting down.
CATCGGTTAAGAAGCTTTATTTGAGAATTGAAAACCATATTGATAAAGAGCTTTATGAATCAACTATGTGTATGCTGAAATTTTTTAGAGGGAGTGTTCCGGTATACTTGTATAATGAGGAAGAAAAGAAGAAAACAGTATTGGACAGAGAATACTGGGTAGACTTGAATGAGAGTGTTTTTTCGGAATTAAAACAAAGACTTGGAGGAGAAAACGTAAAATTGTTGTAAATAATTTTCTAATAATTTCGATAATCATTTAGGATATTAAAAAGCTAAACCATTTCCTAAAATTCATATTGATTTTTAATATGAATTAATATATAGTTATGACGAGGTGGTTCTATTTGGATTGGGATTTGGAAAAGACTTTGGGAGATTACGTTGTAATAAAGGCTGAAGAAAATGGTGTGAATATCATAGGTCTTACGAGAGGTAGAG
>JAAZCB010001119.1 GCA_012513545.1 Clostridiaceae bacterium | reverse complement strand
GAAGCAAAAGCAAATGCAGATTTGAATGGTGACGGAAAAGTCAATTCAACTGACTATGCTGCTCTTAAGAGAAAGATTCTCAATGGTTAATTCCATTTGATGAAGTAGTATAATAAGTTCTAATTAATGATATGGGGAGAGGTAATGTTTACCTTTCCCCATATTTTTTGATATATCAGAATTATGACTTTTTCTTATTTCGGAATAAAATCCTTTGTAAAAGGGTATTTATAAGTAATAAGCTTTTATGTGAGTTGTGAAAAGGTTTACATAGATATAATAAGTGTTTTTTGTACAAAACTCATATTCAGGATTAATATTACAAAAAGCGCTTCTTTTAAAAACAAAGTAAAGGGATTATTCAGATATATTGAATAAAAGAATTAGAATTAATGCTAAATTTTTGTTTATATTAGACTGAAATATGCTATAATAATAAAGTTATATAATAAATAAGCTTTATTTTACTGTATTAATTTGAATTTACGTAAATGGGTAATTACTCATCTACTTAATATAAGAGCGGATAAAAATAATAAAATTGATTGATACCTGGGCATGTTCAGCTTGGAATATAATTGCTCGTCCGGATTATTTTTTTGTGCTTGAAAAAAATATTGTTTCGGTTTATGGCATTAAGTATCCTACAGGTATTAGGAAAGCTGCTGTAAATTATTTTACATGATTTTTATACAGATGAATAACTATAATGCATATATTATGTTTAGCTATCATCTGAATCTTTAATTATATGATAAAACTAAGAAAGTGGAGGTTTGATTGTGGCTAAAAAGAAGAAAAAACTAAAGATAATTCCCCTGGGAGGTCTGGGTGAAATTGGCAAGAATATAACACTGTTTGAATATGGTGAAGATATATTTGCTGTAGACTGTGGAATTGCCTTTCCTGAAGACGATATGCTGGGAATCGATCTGGTTATACCAGATATATCATATCTTACAAAGAATAAGGAGAAAGTTAGAGGTATCGTTCTTACTCATGGACATGAGGATCATATTGGAGCCCTGCCTTACGTACTAAAGGAGTTGAATGTACCTGTTTACGGAACAAAGCTTACGTTGGGATTGCTCGAACAGAAGCTTGAAGAGCACGGGATAAAAAATGATGTTGAGCTAAAAATTGTAAGTCATTCTGATGTTGTTCAACTGGGAAATTTTAAAGTAGAATTTATAAGATCTACACACAGCATTGCAGATGCTGTTGCATTGGCTATATTTTCTCCTGTAGGTGTAGTTATTCATACCTCTGATTTTAAAATCGATTACACACCAATAGAAGGTGCACCAATGGACCTTGCCCGTCTGGCAGAGTTAGGGAAGAAGGGTGTATTGCTTTTGATGTGTGACAGTACAAACGTTGAAAGAGACGGCTACACAATGTCCGAAAAGACGGTTGGGTCCACATTCGAAGAAATATTCATGGGAGCAAGAGACAGAATACTCGTTGCGACTTTTGCATCTAACGTTCATAGGGTACAGCAGGTTATAAATGCTGCTGTCAAATTCAACCGCAAGGTATCAATTTGTGGAAGAAGCATGGTGAATGTTGTCAAGGTTGCAATGGATCTTGGGTATATGAATATCCCAGAAGGTGTTTTGATAGATATTGACCAGATAAACAGGTATCCGTCAGATAAGCTTGTTATAATTACAACAGGCAGTCAGGGTGAGCCTATGTCAGCTTTATCGAGAATGGCAGCAGGTGATCATAAAAAAGTCGAAATTGTTCCGGGGGATCTTGTTATTATTTCTGCTACTCCAATCCCCGGTAATGAAAAGTTTGTTTCAAAGGTCGTAAATGAACTCTTCAAGAAGGGCGCAGAAGTAATATATGAAGACCTTGCAGATATCCATGTTTCCGGACATGCCTGTAAGGAAGAGTTAAAGCTTATTCACAGCCTTATAAAACCGAAGTTCTTTATGCCGGTACATGGAGAGTACCGGCATCTGAAGCAGCATGCCAATCTTGCAAATCAACTTGGAATGGGTATGGAAAACATATTTATAATGGATATAGGCAGGGTTCTTGAGCTTACAGAGGACTCAGCAAGGCTCAATGGAAGTGTTACATCGGGAAGGGTTCTTGTTGACGGTCTAGGAGTAGGTGATGTGGGCAATATTGTTTTAAGGGACAGAAAGCACCTTTCGCAGGATGGACTTATAGTTGTTGTGATAACAATAGATGGAGGTTCTGGCTCGGTTATAGCCGGTCCTGATATCATCTCAAGGGGTTTTGTATATGTGCGTGAATCCGAGGACCTAATGGAACAGATTAAGGAAGTGAGCAGGATTGCGCTGCAGAAATGTGAGGAAAAGAAGAAAAATGACTGGTCTGCCAAGAAGAGTATAATAAGGGATGAGCTGAGGGACTATTTATTTGAGAAGACAAAGAGAAGGCCAATGATACTTCCAATAATCATGGAAATATAGAATTTAATAAGTTCGGAGGGGTTTTAAGTGATAATTATCGGTGAGAAAATTAATGCAAGCTCTAATAAGGTAAAGAATGCATTGAAGAAAAAAGATACGGATTTTATCCTGGAACTTGCTCAAAAACAATACGAAGCAGGTGCTTCATTTATCGATATTAATGCGGGGGCCTTCGGGCCCAATGAAGTACGGGACATGGAGTGGCTTGTCAACGTTATACAGGAAAAAGTTGACATTCCTTTTTCCATAGACTCCCCAAATCCTAATGCAATTGAGGCTGCACTTAAAGCCAACCGGAAATCAAAACCTATTATTAATTCAATAACCGGAGAAAAGGAAAGATACGAAGCTATACTGCCGTTGGTTAAAAAGTATAATACTGCGGTGATTGCATTATGCATGGATGATTGAGGTATGCCTGAGACTGTGGAAG
>JAAZCB010000100.1 GCA_012513545.1 Clostridiaceae bacterium | reverse complement strand
TGACTTCAAGAATTTACAAAGAGTTCCAAACAAATGAGACGAACGGGCAAAAGGAATTAATTGATTCATATACTGAAACAATGAATAGTTTGGGTAGTCATGATAAAGGGGCAAATTTATTAACGATCGATGATCTTTATAATTCCTGTGCAGGTGAGTATTTAATCGTAGATAAAGAGAGAAACACTCTGTATTTTGACACCGGGATCAGCGGATTAATGACATTGTGCGGATTTGTGCCAAACGGGTGCGTGGATGATTGCTTTACGGGAGTGAGAATTATTTCTTTTGAATGGTTTGACTGAAGATTCTATAATTGAAAATAACGCCTGCTGCCGGCATGCTTTACAGCCGACAGGCAGGCGCTTCAACTCTTGTCAGCTTAATTGTTACACCTGCCTGTCATCTCCCGGTATGGCAGGGGTTTCAGGCGCAATAGTTACCCATGAATCGTGATCAGGGTAACAAAAATCTCCAAAGCCAGGTTTTTTAAAGTACACATCTTCCATCCGATTACAAATGCTTACAAACGCTTAAAAACGCCTAACTGATTGATTATAGAACATTATTTTGTATATTGGAAGTTGAATAGATGGGGAGGATGTGCCTATATAAAGGAGTTGTGCAACATAAAAAAGAACATAACATGAGACATTTTACAACCTTGATAATTTTGATTTTTTTCGGATTGAAAGGTAATTGTCAACTGGTTATTGATAATGGTGAATTTTTATCCGAGAGTGAAAAATCAGAATTGACAACTAGATTGCAGAATTTAAAAGATAAAAGCACCGTCGAAACTTTGATTTATACAACAATGGATTTAGGCGGTAAATCACCATTTGATTATGGAATGGATTTGTCACGTAAATATCCAGCAGGAATTAAAGGGATTAATAACGGGATAATAATTCTTCTTTCTAAAAATGACAGAAAGCTTCAGATTTTAGTAGGATATGGACTTGAGTGGATACTCTCAGATAATCAGACCCAATTGATTGTTGACCAGATGATGCCATTTTTTAAAAACGGAGAATTTTATAATGGAGTAAATAAAGCAATTGATTTGATTAATGAAAAGGTGATTGACATTGATTGGGAGCCTAATAAATTCAAGGAGATTTCGGATATTGAAAATGGTAAGCTTTTTAAAATTCAATATTCAAATAAGACTGGAGTCACAAAATATAAATACGCAATTGATACAGACCAACAATTTTCGGATGATTTCAAAATAAAATTTACATTAAACGACAAAGATTACGATTTATACTACTCAAAATATATGAATGACTTGATTTCTAAAATACTTACTTCTGATAAGATTACGGTGTTTTTTAGATTGAGTGATTTTGATAATAAAAGACTTGAATTAATTGGAATTGAATAATTCACGTTGCACAACACACAATATAAAACAGTTGTGGTTCAGTGGTTTGCGGGCGTTCGTGCTCCTCACCAACTTTTTCCTCGGTGGACAAGAACGCAGCCCGCTCTCCCAAACGTTTCATACCGCAAAACCTTTGGCCGTAGGGCTTTCGCTGATAACGAGCCTCAGACATAAAAATGAAACCTGTTGAGCAATATAAAATAAAAGATGATACTGGTTTTCACTATAAATCATTGATATGTAGTTTAGCCGGTTCAGTAGGATTTAAATCGCAATTTTCTGATTTGGATTATCGCATAAAAGAATTAACACAATCTTTTTTTAATCAATGGCGATTTATTATCGAAACATATCAAAGATTATATTTTTTATTTAGTTCATTAAATAAATGCTCCGATAATTCTGGGTCAATCAGTAGATTATCTGAGTTCGATATGTATGCTTCAAAACATGAGTTAGATTTTAAGGATTTTTCATACTTACTAATTGTTAGTTTAAAGACTTACTTAGACTTATTTGCTTGTATAATCGACATCATTATTAATCAAAAAATCAGACCTGAACATTCATTACCCGATTTTAAAAGCTTTGGCCGGAAGAGTAAGAGGATACCCATTGAGATAAGTAATGCGTTTAAAGATTATATGGATGAAAATAAATACCCATGGATTAGTCAAGTTATTGAGATAAGAAATATGATTATTCACAGGGGGTATCATCTTAAACTAAAGATAGGTTTTAAAAAAACAGACAGTCTTATAATACAGGCCTATAAAGGAACGGACTTCTATACTAACCAGGTCCTGATTAATATAGGAGATATCTTTAATTCATTCTTACTTCAAATGCCAAAAATCGAAGAAAAAATCTCAAATTTACTTATCGAAAAAGTTGAATTGCTTAATAAAACTCTAGATTATGAGATGAGTTATTCATTCGGTGATCTAATAAATAATTATGTATATAAAGAACTAAAGCCCGGCAGCTAACAGCGCATATAGAAAATAGCTGGGCCGGTGTTTTGCAAAATTTCGTTCCTTGTGACAAAAACACTAACCAGCGATAGTAACGTAGCACTAATATCGCTACTTCCCATATGTGCAACACGATAGAAACCATAATAATAAAAATTCTCAGCCATGAAAACAAGAGGTGAAAAACAATACATTCATATGCCTTCTATTGTTGCCAGATTATATGATAATTTGACAAGTGTAAAAGGAGTCAATAAAACTTTTGAGGACATATCTCTATTTGTAGATTCCATATTAAATCATGGCAAACTGTTGGATATTGGTACTGGTCCTGGTAGATTGCTCCTCGAAATAAATAAGAAAATTCCGCAGCTTGATTTATTTGGACTTGATATATCAGAATCTATGCTTGCTATTGCAAAGCAAAATTTAAAAAATATTAAGGGTGTTGATTTGCAAGTAGGAAATATAGTTCAAACAGATTATCAAGACAATTTTTTCGATTGTATTGTAAGTTCTGGGAGTTTCTACAACTGGGATAGACCTGTAGATGGACTTAATGAGATATATAGAATTTTGCAATCTGGCAAAACAGCGTTTATTTTCGATTCAAACAGAGACTATGATAGAGCTATATTAAATTCAAGATTGGAAGAAAATCTTCAAGGCTATACATGTATTCGTAGGATGATATCAAAATACTTTTTAAAAAAGCAGCTAAGAATGACTTATTCAATATCTGAGTATGATCATATTTTAAAACAGACAAAATTTGCTGATAGTTTTAATATACATCAAATTGAACTTGGAAATTTACCAATTTATGTTCGTATAGAATTATATAAAGAATAATTACGGTTGCCAACACTCTTCTATGGGAAAAGCAAATTTTTAACCATAAAAATTCAGCGGCAAATTTATCGGGGTTCACATAGGGAGTTTGTTGTTTTACTACCGCAAAGATCCTCGCCGGAAGTTTGTTTCTGATTATGTTTAAAGTGCTCATATTATTTTTACCTTCTTTTTGTCTTCTCTGATAGTAATGTTTATACTCGCCAGGTATCTGGATTGCATTCATCGCTGCCAAAGTTCCGGCTTTTAAAGTACACCTCTTCCATCCGTTTACAAATGCTTACAAACGCTTCAAAAGGCTAACTGATTGGCTATAAAACATTTTTTTGTATATTGGATGTTGAATAGATGGGGGGAGGTGTGTATATAAGGAGTTAGCGAAAATACAGGAGCGGCTTCTGAACATAAAAATGAACTATGGATATAGATTATTGTTTTCAGCCTTCACACTTTTATACTGCTTTAGTTGATATAATATTTGGATTACTTTCAAGTATTATAATTATAGCATTAATTAGGATATTCAAGAAATGGATAACTAAATCAAAGATTAATTATATCAATATTTTTTTATGGTCTCTGCTTTTTAGCTTCCCGATAGTATTGGCAGACATTGTTGATATTTTTAATCTGAGTATAATATTAATATTTTTGTTTTGTGTTGTTGGAGCCACTCTTAGCTTCCTAATTCAAGTTAAAAAGGAAAAACTTCATCAAATATTTAAGTTAAAGACTAAAATACTTTATGAGTGTCGGAAAAGATAAACAAAAGTATTATCTTATTCGAAACAAAAATGACATGAATCTAATCAATTTCATAGAAAGCTTTCCAGACGAGGCATCGTGCAGGAAGAAGTTCAAAGAGATC
>JAAZCB010001118.1 GCA_012513545.1 Clostridiaceae bacterium | reverse complement strand
TTTATACTTTTTTTGAAGTGCTAAAATACGTTTTTAGGGTTGTGAATCAGAAAAATTTTATGAATAATTATCAACCGCCATTTTTGGGGTGGTGGGTGGGCTCGGGTGCGTGGGGAGAAAACAGCTCTTTTGCAAATTTTGGTAGTGCGTTGGCTTGTGCGATTTGCAAATGTGCTGTTTTGTGGGTGGGGTTTCCTTTTTTCTTTTTTTAAGCGTGGGAAGAAAAAAACAAAATAAATTCATCCAATCTGCACCAACCTATCAAAGAGCTAAATTCCGCTTATAATTATTTGTCAATCTGTCAATTTCGCACGTATCTGTCTGTTGTGTCGTTTTTTTACACTTGCCCCTAACGGTCGGCAATATGGTCAGAGGCGGTTTTCGGGCTTCGTCATTGTCCACCGTTACAAACCTTGATGCGGGGCAGAATACTTCAAATTTCCACAGCCCCCGCCATTGGCTATATTGCGTGTTGTATGCTGGTGTTATTGTTCAAAGTCAATTTGTTTCTAGTTTTTTACAAATCTAATCTTTTATCTTATAGAACTGCACTGACCTTGATACAGAGCACGAATTTATTTTGTTTTTTGTGGGAGGGGAAATCCCAAACCGCCCTTAAAGGCGGTACTTAGGGCTGGCTTTGTAAGCTCTTTGGCAAGTTTTGGTCTGAGCGAGGCTCGTGTGACTTGCCAATGTGCATACAAATAGTAGGTTTTCATTTTATTTAACTGTAAAATTCAGATAAAGCTTAAGCAATTCAACATTCATTGACAATTCTACATAAAGACGGTTTAGTTGCAGGGAAGAGGCTGTAAAATTATTTTTTGATGTATTTAAGGTGTATAAATCTAACAGGCCGGAGCGATGCTTTTCGATTGCCACTTGATAAGATTGTTTGTATGCTTCAACCATCGCCTTGGTTTCTGTTATTTTGTTTTTCAGGTACAAAATATCTGTTTCAATATTACTAAGTTCGGTAAGCAATTGACGTTTTATGTTTTCATATTGCAAATTTTTGTTCTCATATTCGATATTCAACTGCCTTATTTCAGTTGCTGTTTGGTGTCTGTTAAAAATTGGGATTGAAAGTGTTATGACAAGCTGCTTATATTGGTTATTGTCAAGTTGATTAAAATATGTGTAATTGTCACCGGAAACAAGATTAACAGCATCGTTTAGATATCTCGATGAAAGTGATGCATTTGCCATAAGGCTTGGGTATAAACCTGACATTTTTAATTGTATTGCTTTTTTAGCCAGCTCTAAATCTTTTTCTGATGCATAGGTTATTACAGATTGTTCCACGATTGTGTTATTCAATAACGCGGTATGAAATACAGTATCGTTATAGTTTTCTGGTAAAACAGTATTTAATTCTAAACCGGTACTTTCCTGCCAATTGAGCAATTTTGACAGATTATTGAGGTTCTTTTCTTTTTCATTTTTTGAGGCGAGTATTTCTAATTCTTCTTTTTTTGCCTGTGCCTGTAACTCATAAATGTTGCTTTTTGCCATTGTTCCAGCAGTTATCTGTTCTTCCAGTTTTTTTATTTCTTCTTTTGTGCCGGAGTGCGTTAAAGTTAAAATGGCAATGGTTGAGTTATTCAAACTAACCTTATGGAATAAAAGTATTATATTGAGACCTAGCAATAACTTTTTTTGTTGTAATGCAAATTCATATTTTTCTAATGCAATACGGTTTGCTTGTTGAGAATAAAGATTATACAAACCCTTGAAGACTACTAATTCTGCCGATAAAGCCATATTGCCCTGTTGTATGTCTTCGTTATCCCATGAATAAGTTTCAACATTCAGTGAGCGACCCGAACTTAAATAATGGTTGTATTCTGCATTTACAGATGGTAGCGTATTCAGATAGGATTGTTTTAAATCTAACCTGCTTTTATTTATATTATTGCAAAACTCTTGTATTTCAAAATTATGCTCGTAGGCATAGTCGAGGCAATCATTCGAATTAAGTGCTGACTGCGAAAAGGATTTGGGAAAAACTATGAGCAAAAGTGTTATAAAAATATAGCGCATCTAATTAACTGTTGATTTAAAAACTTCTTCCATAACCGGAATTTGCTGTCTCCACATATTATAATAAAACGATTGTTTTTGCATGAGTTCAGTATGGTTACCTTCTTCAACCAAAAGCCCTTTTTGCAATACACAAATTTTATCAGCCTGCATAACTGTACTAAGGCGGTGGGCTATAAGTATGATGGTTTTGTTTTGTTGTTTCATTACATCAATCGCCTTTTTAATGTACCCTTCCGAAGCTGAGTCGAGGGCGGAGGTGGCTTCGTCAAGTATCAGAATTTCTGGGTTGTGGTATAAAGCCCTTGCAATTGCAATGCGTTGACGTTCGCCACCCGACAATGAAACGCCATGTTCGCCGAGATAGGAATTAAAGCCTCCCGGGAGGTTTTCGATAAATATGCGGATATTCAAAAAATCACAAACGTCAATAATTCTTTTCATATCGGGTTCGAAAGTACCAAAAGCAATGTTTTCGATTACGGAACCAGCAAATAATTCGATTTTTTGAGGGACTACGCCGATATGCTGTCGAAGGCTTTTGTTTTCGATATGTTGCAGGTTGTATTTACCAATCTCAATTGAGCCTGATTGAAGTGGGTAAAGTTTCTGAATTAAAGAAACCAGTGATGTTTTACCTGAACCACTTTCGCCAACAAATGCAGTGGTTTTTCCTTTTGGGATAACAAGACTTAGGTTCTGAAATACCTGTACTCTTGTACCATAACGGAATGCCACTTCCTTAAAGTAAATATTATCAATGAGTTCTGTTGTAAGTGTAATCTTGTTTTCCTCGGCTTCTTCTCGTTCCAAATCCATAATCTGAAAAAGCCTGTCGGCAGCAATTATGGCATCCAGAATGGTTTGGTTAGAACTGATGAGTTGCGCCATTGGGCTTATTAAGTAACCAAGTAAGGCATAAAACGAAAGCAATTTCCCGGCTGTCATTTCCAAATCAATTACCAAAGTTGAGCCAAACCATAAAACACCTATCGTAAGCCCGCCAGCAATAAATTCAGAAGTATTTACTGACATAATTGTATTTTTTGCCGATTTATATGTTGATTTTAGTAACTGTACAAATCTTATTTCGGACTTTATATTTGCTGAATATTCTGTGCCAAATTGTTTTATTGTTGACACCCCGTTTAAAGATTCAACAAAGTGGGATTCGAGTTCTGCGGCATTCTCCATAATTTTGCGCAGATATAACTTGTTTAGTTTGTTGAATAGAACATAAACAGCAATATATAACGGAATACCTATAAGCACTACCAAAGCTAGTTTCCAAGAAAACACAAACATTAACCCCAATGTAAAAACAACAATTAATGCGTTTACAACAATGTCCAAGGAGGCATTATTAATAAATGCCCTGATTTTTACAGCATCGTTTACCCTTGAAATGATTTCACCAATACGCATGGTGTCGAAAAACCGTTGCGGTAAAGTAAGAAGATGTCTGTAATATCCAAGAATCAGGGTAACATCTATTTTCTGCCCCGTTTTAAGGGCAAATATGCTTTTCATAATATTGATGTAAACCTTTAAAACAAGGATTACAATCATTATTACACTCATCAGGCTTAACAGATTCAGGTTTCCATCTACAAGCACATGGTCAACAATGTTTTTTACATATATTGAAGTTGTTAAACCAAGCAAGCTATAAATTATAGCGCCGAAAAGGGCTTGTGTAAGTACTGTTTTGTGCGGAGCAAGTAATTTAAGAAATCGTTTTCCGATAGATTCCTTATTGTTGCCAACTTTAAATTCCTCTGATGGAACTAACAAAACAATAACTCCTGTCCATTCTTTCTGAAATTCTTCATATGTTTTCTTATGGATTTTACCATCGGCAGGATCCATAATTATTATATGCTTTTTTGTGATGCCATAGAAAACCACGAAGTGATGCAATACTTCTTTTACAACAATATGCAGGATAGCCGGTTTTGGTATTTTTTGCAGGCTTTCAAAAGGGCCTTTTACACCTTTCGCAGAAAACCCAAGCTTTTCGGCAGCTTCAATCAGCCCAAGAACATTTGTGCCCCTTTTATCTGTAGATGCTAATTGCCGGATACGTGCAACAGGGAGTTTTAGATCGTGGTGTTCCGAAACAGAAGCCAAACAAGCCGCTCCGCAGTCGGTAATATCATGTTGTTTTATTTTTACTTTTTTATTCATTCTTTTTTGAAAAAGGTTAAGCTGTCATAGAAATACTATAACAGCCTTTTGTTCCCTATGTATAAACCTAAAACTTTAGTATTTTATCGTGCTGCTTAAATTCCTTGAAGGATTTAGCCAGTCGTCTGATTCTTGATATAACAATTCAAAAAGTGAACGCCGGGCAATCATAAACCGGGCATTTACGGTCATTCCTTTCTTTAACTTGCCTTTTACACCGTTTTTTAATTCTAGGTAGTCATTATTTAATTTGCATTTTACATTAAAAACAGGTGTGTTATCGACAAGGATAAAATCGTCTGAAATATCAATTATTTCGCCCTGCACTGAACCCCATTGGTTGTAATTAAACGCATCAACCTGAATTTTGGTGACTTGTTCTTCTCGTAAATAACCAATATCTTTGGCAGACACATATATTTCTGCAATCTTGTCAGATTCAGGGCTGATTACAGCAATTGATTGTCCGACTTGTAACATGCTGCCAGCATAGATACCTGATAATTCCTCGATAGTGCCGGAAACAGGAGATGTAATCACATAAAACTGTTTTTGCTTTTCAAGTTCAGCAATTTGTTTGTTAAGGTCGTTAACACTTGTTTGGTATTTTTCAAGATCAGCTTCCCATTGCGAAATTTGGTTCGATTCCAAAATACTTTTCTCCTTTAAAAGCTGGTTTTGGTTGAATTGAAGGTCGCTATATTCTTTCTTTGAAATTATTTCTTTTTCGTAAAGGTTTTTATGCCTATCAAGTTCAGTGTTAGCTTTGGTAATTTTTCCATCCAACTCGATGAGCTTCTGTTTATAGGAATTGAACTGACCGATATAAACATTAGATGTTGGTTGTAAATTATTATTTTCAACTAGCTTTTCAAGGTCTGAGATGAAAGCATTTTGTTTGGAAAGTTCCTGATTTAAAAAACCTAACTTATTGTTAAGAATATCCTGTCGGAGGACTATTAAAGTATCGCCCTTAACAACATGATGCCCTTCTGTTATATTTAATGATGTAACTTGTTCCGACATTATGGCTTTTATCTCGGTTTTTCCGGTTATAGGACGAATTAAACCACGGCCCTGGATGGAGAGGGTCACTTTTATAAAAGGAAGCATTAAACTAAGGACAATCATTGATATAATAACAATAGTATAAATTGCTTTAGTTTTGACGTTAGAAGTAAAAATAAGACTTTCCTTAGTGAGCAAAGGGGACATTGGGTAAATATGGTTAGGCATTTGACTTCTATTAATGTCTAGCAAAAAGATCAGTTAGTTTTTTTATGCTTATGGACTTTTAAAATAGTTGCAACTTGACATACAATAATAAAATCTATAAAATCTATCACATATAAAGAGTTTGGCATATTATTATTTTTAAAACTATTGAGAAAGACAAGAACAATAGCTATTGCAATAAAAGCATAAAACAATTTTGAGCTTAATACAAAAAACGATTCACCAATATCATTGTACTTAGAACGTAGTAACCGATACAAAATAATAGCAATTAAGCTCTTAGACAGCAAAATGATGTATTGATACAATTCTTCCATAATTCATTTAATTAAAGGAGGCTGTCTCTCAAAAGTCCTTTGTGATACTTTGTTAAACCTTTGTATACTTTATGGTTTATTCTAAATCATTGAACCACAAAGACTCAAGGAAGACAAAGTGTACAAAGATTACATAAGCCAGACTTTGAGACAGCCTCGTTTTGTTAATGTTAAATTTTACATGCAGGATTATCCATATTTACATATGTACAAGATTTAGCTAGCATTCCCAAAATTTTGAAAACACCCTCACTAAATTCACTTCCTCCATTGATTTCAATTAATTCTGTTTTGTTTAAATTAATTATTTTCATTTTATTAAGTTTTAATAATATAATTATAATTAAGCTTTATTCTAGATAGAATTCCATCCTTCGTTAAAAGCTTGTAAATGTACAGATGGATTTAATAAAGCTTCAACAAGTATATAAGCCACTACATACTGCCATATACCACCATTAGTTTCGGATAAAACTTCCTCATCCAATTTGGTTACATTAAGTTCGTCCAATTGAATTGTATTCATATCAAGAAAATTAATAATTATTTCGGCAATATTGCCTGACAAACATAATATTAGAACTAACAGGTTTGAAGGGTTAGATTAGTTTGCTGGGATAAATATATTTTGAGATTGTGCAATTTTATTGCACAAATAAACTTTTTTTCAAAAAATCTATTCCAGCTTCAATTTCAGTTGTTTCATTCACTGTTAACTCCTTAATATCTAAAGTAATGTTAATTTGATAGGGTTTTAAGTAAACGAATGATTTTATTTCACGGTTGTAAGCTATATCCAAACCATAACTTTTTAATTCCTCTATCCAATTGTAAACCTGTCTGCGACTTATTTTCAATTTTTCTGCCAATTCTTCTGCATTTCCTGTTCTTTTTTGTCTTATCAATTGGTTAATTTGTTGTAAGCGATTAATGTGTTTGAAAATCATAATGTTGGGTTTTATTAGGTTAAACTTATTTTTATTGTGTGCGTTCGCTTGCAACTCTTTACGCAAATTTGGCTTGTGTGTTTGCCTCGCGGGATTTGCGAAATGGGTTACAATTAGGATGGCAGTGTTTGAGTGCTGTGGAAGAAAAAACAAAATAAATGCCATCGCATCACACCGCACTGACAACGGAGCTTCTAACCTGTCAATTCGTTTTTTTAAATTGTAATCTGTTCCTTTCAACTGTCAATATTATCCAGCTTTTTCGGTCCGTATTGCTCTTTTGACACACTTGCATACAACGTTTTATGGTATGGTGTCGTGCGGGATTACGAAGCAGTTTCCTATCAGTTTACACCGGCCTTTTTTACGAGCCACAAACCTTGCAAACCCACTGAAACCCGCATGCACTATACCATGTGTTGGTGGCTGGCGTTTTTGTCCACCGTGTTGTTAAGTTCCTGTCTGTTGTAATTTTCGCTGTCATTGTCGTATTAGTTTTGTATCGGCTGTTCAACTATTTCAAAATCAAAACAAAAGTCCCTGTGATAATCAAAAAAGCTCCGATTGCAGTCTTTAAAGTCAATGTTTCTCCTAAAAATATTACTGATAAAACTATTGTCAGGGCTACGCTGAGTTTATCCACAGGTGCTACTTGTGATACATTTCCCAATTGCAGGGCTTTGAAATAAAAAAGCCACGATAGACCTGTTGCAATCCCTGAAATAATAAGAAAAATAATACTCGGTTTTGACAATGAGTTAATTCCCTTTGCTTCGCCTCTTACCAATACGATGCTCCAAATCATTACTAGTATTACAACTGTTCGGATGCCTGTTGCAAGGTTTGAGTTGATGTTCGCTACACCTAGCTTGGCAAAAATTGCCGTAAGAGAAGCGAATAGGGCTGATAATATTGCATAAATCCACCACATAGTTTTTAAAATTACATAATCTAAAATACCTATCCAATTTCTAAGAAGAATAAACTGTCTTCTTTTGATAATCCATAGTCAAATGAAAGTTCCGTTGATTGATTCCACGCAATTCTCAAACCACCACCATAAGAGATTTTATTCCCCTTAAACTTAAATCCTTTCAACGCCTCTTATTATTCCAAAGGCAAAGTGTTGTTTGCCGGATTGGGTTTCGGCCAATCTTATTCTCAACTCAACATTTGTAAACCACATTGACCTGTCAGCCTGATAGTAGCGCAGTCGTCTTACGCTTGCCACCAACGTTCGGCGGTATGGCCAGTAAGGGATTGCGGGTGATTTCTTGTCAAGTTACTCGAACTTTGAAGCGGCCTGCAAACCTTCGCATACCACTGGAACCCTTATTGGCTATACCGCATGTTGTACGCCGTAATTTATTTTATCTATTTATTATCAAGTATCAGTCGGTGTCTCATCCCAATTGTTTTTAGGAGCGTATCCACATAACCAATTTAGAGCATAATGTCTCTCAATTATTATTGAAGTTGCTTCCTGAAAATCTTCTGTATTTAAATCCCGAAATGGTTGTCCTTTAAAAACAAAATCTTGGTCAATTATTTCCTTTATATCACCATTTTCATATGCTGATTTTGCAGTCATTTTAACGATATCATCCAAGCTATTAATTCCAGCTTTTTTCATGTTCTCATCTGGCTCAAACTTATAATTATCATCAATTAGTCTGCGAGTATTTACTCTCCAATGCCATGTCTCAACAATGTCTCTCATTCTACTAATCTCATTATAAGGTCTAATTGTTAAGTCATTGGAAAACAGACCAATCTTTTTTATCTGAATCTTTTGTAATGTTTCTGGATTTGTTTGTCCGTTTATATCTGGATAGTTGTTAACTATTTTTAATGCCCACATAAGAATTGTAGCCGCCTCCATTCTCCAGTTAGCATTCATTTGTGATTTAATATCCATATTTGAACCAAAAGATGAAAGAAAGTCTTTCTCAGTTTTTGTTGTGTACTCCCAAAGTCCAAAATTCTTTAAAGATGAAACTGTCTCCTCCATGTTCTTTTTAAGCTCTTTCTCAAAATTTTCTTTATCTGAATCAGTCCAGTTTTCAGTGGCTTTATTAATAGTATCAACTGGTAAATTTCGATATGAATGTGAAATTACAAACTTAAGAATCATTAATCTTCTATAAACATCTTTTGAACTAGGTCTCATATTATATTGTTTAAATTGTGCAGTAATCTGTTATTATGTCTAGTCCTAAAATATGGCTACAGGTTAAACATTAAATTAAGCTATATTTTTAAAGATCATATTGGGTGTTTTGTAACCTAAAGATACATGTAATCTTTTATTGTTATAAATATTAATTGCAT
>JAAZCB010001117.1 GCA_012513545.1 Clostridiaceae bacterium | reverse complement strand
ATATATGCACGCATAAGTTCCGACTTTCCGCTTCTTCTAATACCAGTAATAATTTTTATATCAGGAGTGTCTTTTAGCCCTATAAGCCTGTCAAGATAATCTTTTCTCTCTATATATTTCATATATACCTCTTTTATCAATACAAAAATCAATAAATTACCATCTGTATTATACCATACAGTTTCAAAACTTCAATATTTTTAATATTTCGAAACTGATATTGCAAAAGCAAAGACATTGAAATCTGCAATTTATATAGAGAAAAATATAGTTTTGTTAACATCATCTTCAATACCCATACTTATTCTGTTCAATTAAGTGTAGCTTATCCAAATTAAGAATTGCTTGCTTTTTATATTAACAAGAAATACAGAAATATATTTATGATAGATCTGGCGCATAAGCCAATCATTGACACTCTGAAGAGCATACCCGAAATGGTGTTTTCGACTTTGGTACAGTATTATCTTGTAAATAAGCTTAATGATTCCGATTGGTGATGTTGCCAGAAATGAACTTCGAGCATATTTCATCACGACTACTTTCAAACGGAAGTAACTTGAAAATAACGGAAAGCATCATTGTCTATTAAATCGGTTTCAGTGAGTGCAGATACCGAATATTTGTATAAATATCAGATTATTCGCTGTAATTAATGTGTTCATATCTCTTTTATTCGTTGCTATTATTGTTATTCAGTGCTATGATATACTCATATTACTATATGGGGGTGCCTGCATGTACCGTGTTGCCATCGAAAAACTCTATAAATGGAAGGAAAGTAAACACCGCAAACCGCTTATCATCGAGGGTGCACGCCAAGTCGGCAAAACCTGGCTGATGAAAGAATTTGCCAACAAGGCATATGAAAATACTGTTTATATAAACTTTGACTCCAACTCTAGAATGGCGGAATTGTTTGCGTCTGATCTTAACACTGACCGTCTGATTATGGGACTTGAACTATATGCTGGTCACAAGATTAAGGCTGAAAATACCTTGCTTATTTTCGATGAGGTACAGGAAGTACCAAGAGCACTTTCCTCCCTCAAATACTTCTATGAAAATGCACCACAATATCATATCATCTGCGCTGGTTCATTGCTGGGGATTGCATTGCATGGTGGCACTTCATTTCCTGTGGGTAAGGTGGACTTCCTCAAACTCTATCCGCTGTCTTTCAAGGAATTTCTAATGGCAACAGGTAATGAACGCTTTGCTGAACTGCTCGACAAGCGGGATTATGAGATGATTACCAGCTTCAAGCAAACCTATATCGATGCGCTGAAGCAGTATTACTTTATCGGCGGTATGCCGGAGGCTGTGCAGAGCTTTGCGGAGAATAAAGACTTCAATGAGGTACGCGAAATTCAGAAGCGGATTCTCGCTGCCTATGAGCAGGACTTTTCCAAGCACGCACCCTATGAGATTGTACCGAAAATTCGTATGATCTGGAACAGCATTCCCTCTCAACTCGCCAAGGAAAACAAAAAGTTTATATATGGCCTTGTTCGTGAGGGTGGCCGTGCCAAGGACTATGAAACAGCTATCATGTGGCTCACCGACTGTGGACTTGTTCATAAGATAAGCCGCGTCAACTCAGCGAGCATCCCTCTCAAAGCATATGAGGACTTGAAGGCGTTCAAGCTTTATGTGGTTGATGTCGGTCTGCTGGGCTGTATGACTGGTTTACACCAACGCACACTTCTGGATGGCAACGACCTGTTCATTGAGTTTAAAGGCGCGCTCACAGAGCAGTTTGTCTGCCAACAGCTAAAAACCATTGAAAATCTGAACATCTACTATTACACCAACGATCGTGGCTCCTGTGAAATGGATTTTGTCATCGACACCGGTGAACAAATCATCCCAGTGGAAGTCAAAGCAGAGGTCAACCTAAAAGCTAAAAGTCTGCGGACATACAAGGATAAATTCGACCCAGAAGTTTCTATCCGCACTTCCATGGCAGATTACAAGAAGGAAGATTGGCTGCTTAATTTGCCACTATACGCAGTGGAAGAGATTTGATGGCAAAGAATATGTAAATAGAGAATTGAGATAAGTTCATAGCGTTAGAGGCTTTTATCCCGAAAGATTAATCAATTAGCGATTTGATTTTTCTTTTCAACATGGATATTAAAAGATTATTTTTACAAGCAGGAATATTAGACAGAAAATATCAGATATAAAAATTGTTGCTAATTCAAAATTCATCATAATAAATGCTGTAAATGATTCATTTAGGTATAATAAGGCTATGGGGCATTTATGGTACATACAGGATGATATAAGTTAGTTGTGGGATTTATTACTGAGAAGATATTGCATACTCAGGTGAGAGAGGTCTTAATTGCAGCAATATATAAAAAATGAAAGGATGAATAGGAAATGAAACTTGGTATTATAGCCCGCAAGAGAAATAGGATTCTTGCAAATGTTGATGGTGTCAATGCTTATGTTATTCTCCCAGATGGTAAGAAACTATCTGAGGTGACAAACTATCTTTAGTCAATAGAATAATCAAGAAAAATTATGAACCTTGAAAATTGCACAGCAAATTAGCCATCTGATTGCGACGCACACCAGGTAGCTTCGGATAAATGGACTATTACCT
>JAAZCB010001116.1 GCA_012513545.1 Clostridiaceae bacterium | reverse complement strand
GGTTATTTTATTTCTGGAATAAAGAATTTTATTTTGCAGACAGTGCTCCATGTGGCGGTTAAAATGAGGTTAATCGGGATGGTATGATTATGGTGCGAGGTTTTATGATGCCCAAATAGGTCGGTTTCACACACAAGACAGGTTCGCTGAAAAATATTATGATTTCTCACCATATCAATATGCGGCTAATAACCCAATGTTGTTTATAGATGTCAATGGAGACAGTATTAATGTAGCTTTAATACAAAGGTATGACCAACAAAATAATACTAATATCCTGAACACAATCATTAATGATTTACAATCACAAACAGGATTAACATACACAGTAAGTGCTACAGGACAATTAACATACCAAACAGACCAAAACGGAAATGCTGTAGTTGCTACAACAACAGACCAAAATGGGAATACTGTAAATGTTGGTAGTCAAGAAGCACGAGATTTGATGACGAATGCAATTGGTAATACAACCACAGCGTATGCTAGGATTACAACAGGTCGTTCAAGTGCTCCTGTCGGGGGAACGTTAATAAATCTTAATGAAAATCAAATAAATAGTTTTATAAGCGGTGCAAGAAATGTAGATTCTAGAACTTTAGGATGGGGAATGACTTTTATGCATGAAACTTCACATTCCGTCGTTGGTGGAAGTTTATCTGACCATCTGCCCCAAGGTTCAACGACAGGGCAAGTGGTTGATAGGATGAATATAGTGAGAAGTCAATTAAATCAACAAGGTGGGAATTATGGTCAAAGGGTAGTTTACCAAGGCACTACATTTTCACCAACTGGAACTCCAGCATATTTGCCTTTTGACAATAATGCAAATAGTAACTTACAAAGGGGGTTGGTACCTGCAACTACTAGTCAATATGTAACATTTTAATTATGAATGGATTTATATTTTCTTAAATAGCTTTGTTTGTTTTTAATGGATGTAATATAAACACAAACGAAAGAATGGATGAACATTATAGCATAGCATTTAATTACATAAAGGGTTTACCTGAACTGGAATCAAAATGCTTATATGTATCAGATACAATTGTTCATCTTGATTTAACTAACTTTTGGGAAGAATTAAGCAAAGAAACGGAAAACAAAGAAGCTTTGTTATTTAAATTAGACAGTATAGACAATAGTCGGAAGTTAGATGATTATTATATGTCATCATTACGAAATTTAAACGAACAAAGTGATTGTAATTATACTTTATTTTTTTCTGAAGTATACGAGAATATCTTATTAGCAGAAGTATTAGACAATAAGGGGAATCTAAATGCGAATCATTATCAATTAACAGCCTTTAATAATAGCAAAATCTTCCTTTTTAAGTTTAATGAGAAAAAAGAAATAGTCAAGGTTTATTCAAAAGAACTACAATATGATTAACTTAAAAAGCCCGGACTTGCCGGGCTTTTTAGTTATAACGCAGCAATATTTTTAAGCTTCACGCTTTTAATCAGCCCATCGATGGCATAAAGGATATGATTTTTATCTTCCTTTTCCATCTTTGCTATATCGTTTAGACGCTTTAGCATATCAGGATCTTTAAGGACACTCTCCTGTCCTGATTCATCCAGGAGATAACCCACTGTAGAAAGGACGCCAAACACTAACCGAGACGAATGGGCGAGGGGGAGATTGGGGGATGGGGGGAATTTGAACCCGGAACACATGAACTCACCCCCGTCCCCTCTCTGCTTCGCAAAGAGGGGTGCCTCTGTGAGAATCTTCATCTATATTTTCCCTTCCTCCAGTTTTT
>JAAZCB010001115.1 GCA_012513545.1 Clostridiaceae bacterium | reverse complement strand
TGCCATTAAATTAAGAGTACACTATTAATTATTTATAATACATATTATGTTAATATTCAGATATGGGTTACACATAACTCTAAAAATAATAAAAAAGCACATGGAAATAGCTTAATTATTCCGCCATGTGCTTTAAAATACCTAAGATGGGAATTCGCGATTTAGTTTCCTGTGTTTGAAAGTGCTTTTTTTGCTTGAATAATCCTCAACTATCTGTCCATTTCCAATCAGCTTGTATTTGTAAATAAGCAAACCATCAAGCCCCACAGGTCCTCTTGAATGAATTTTTGCAGTACTTATTCCGACTTCGGCTCCAAAACCATAACGGTAACCATCACTGAAACGTGTTGAGCAATTCCAGAAAACATTTCCAGAATCCACCATTGACATAAACTTCAGTGCGTTAGACTTGTCGGAAGTAATTATACTGTCGGTATGTCCCGACCCGTACATGTTTATATGATCTATCGCAGCCTCAATACTGTCTGTTATTTTTATTGAGAGTTTGTAATCCAGGTATTCAGTCTTCCAATCTTCCTCCTTGGCAGGTAACACAGGAATAATTTCGCAGGTCTTCGGACAGCCTCTTATTTCAACCTGTTTATTATCCATAGCCTCTTTTAGTACCGGCAATAGTTTCGGCGCAATATTGCGATGTACCAGTAATGTCTCAGCCGCATTGCAAACTGCTACATACTGGGTCTTGGAATCTACAATTATTCTTACAGCCATTTCTATGTCTGCATATTCATCGGCATAACAGTGGCAAATTCCATCTGCATGACCCATAACAGGTATTCTGGAATTGTCCATTATATATCTCACAAACTCGTTAGAACCTCTTGGAATTATGAGATCAATATACTCGTCCATTTTAAGCATCTCATTGACATCAGAACGAGTTTCAAGGAGCTTAATCCAATTTGGCGAAATACCAACTTCCTGTGTAGCCCTTGATATTATATCTGTCAGTATATGGTTTGTCTCTCTGGCCTCCGACCCACCTTTTAAAATAACGCCATTCCCACTTTTCAAGCAAAGTGTGGATATCTGAACCAAAGCATCAGGCCTTGATTCAAAAATTATACCAATAA
Source organism: Clostridiaceae bacterium (assembly GCA_012513545.1). The sequence goes on along the minus strand of JAAZCB010001115.1, from coordinate 4,242 downwards.
CCCCTATTGGACATGTAACTTTGTATAGATCAAGCCCATCATCGAGCCGAGTAGACATAATAGTCCTGTTAACAGGATCCTCCAATTCAATCAGGCTGTTTATACCATCAACAACATCCTGAATTTTAGCTTCATCAAACTTGAGCCTTTTTAAGAGAGGAGGAGCAAGCTTTTCCTCTTCACTTCTTTTCAAATCCTCCCTGTTTGCCTTTAACACCTCTTCTTTTCTGGCGATCAGGCTGCCTGCAATTGCTGCAAGTGCCCTGTTCTTCAGTTCGGTGTCTGCTGCAGACAAACTAAACGAGGCCTGTTTAACCTGTTGTGCAATCTCACTTACCTTCATAAAAACATCTCCCTGTAAGGTACTTATTTCTTGTATATTAATACATGGGATTATCCAATGTCAAGCGTCAAAAACTAAAGAGCTTTCTATTAGGGCCATTTCCCTTCAGGAAATGGCCCTAATAGAAAGCTGCGGGACATCGAGTCCCTCCATTGTTCTGCTTAAAATACCACCGGCTTAATTCCTGTTAAAGACCATAAAATATATAATACCCTGTGCAATGGTCACGAAGTGCTTAAAGAATCAATATCCTTTTGAAGCTTTTTTTCATTGACTTCCTTGCAGCATCCTTTCCCCTCATTTTGACGGGATTCAATCTGGGAAGCATCGAATACTTTTTTCATGATGGCTTCCTTAATATCCTCTTCACTCTCTTCAAGCCCGAACTTACTTTTTATATCAGCAAGGACAGCCTTATCGGATAGTGCTGAAAGATCAACATCCATACACACATCATCGCTGCATAGCCTGAATAATGCCTTGTATTCATAATAGTCTTCCGCAATGTTTAAATTCACAACTTTCAAGTCTTTGCTTAACATATGAATCCCTCCATCTTATTTAATTTGTATTTAAAAGTATTTAATACTATTTTATATACTCAACTGACATTATTATTCTTATCATTCTTATCATTATTCTTATTATTACCTGGCTTCCATACCAGGAAAATAACCAAAATAAGAATTACCGCTAAGATCGCAGTGCTTATTATTACTCCAATTGCAGAGTCTTTCGGATCAGGTAGTGGTGCAACATCTGCCGCAAGCACTACACTTGTAAAAAATAAAAAGGAAAAAATAAAATTCAATACCACAATACTGTAACAACACATTTTTTTCATAAATACCCTCCACTATTTAAAATATAACAAAAATCTTAAAAACATTCCAAACTATATGCAAAAAAGTACGGCCGAAATACCTACATGGTTACGTCCTTTTTGACCAAATTGGATATCCCTGAACTGTTATACAGTTTTAAGCCTATAAACAACAAGCCTGCTGATATAATAACAATAGCCAATATTATCCATGATCCTGCTAATACACCTTTCATACTGGTATATGTGGGCATGGCACCTATAATAAGTGCCAGGGTAGTTAGTCCGAAGGCGAATCCAGCCCTTCCTGGCAGGACATTAACTATTGCCACCAAGGTTACAGGCATTGTCATATTAAAAAGCAAAATTCCAACAATGGCAATCAGTGGATTTTTCGCGCCAAAAGCAAGCATGGGTGCTGATATGATAAGTCCGGCTGTGGCAATACGCATCCATCCGAATTTATCGCCCAGAATCCCGCCTAATGCCTTTCCTAACACGATTGCTGCCGTAAGAACAAATAAGAGATAAATATTTGATTTCCATGGAAAATTAAGCACCAATCCGACAAGTGACCTTATACAAATGGATATTGACAATAGGAGAATAATCAGTCCAACATACTTGTGACCTGCTTTTGAATCTGTATTGTAATTGATTACAGGAGGCTTTACCTGCATAATTAAAACGGCCGCGCATACAAGAGCCAGGGAAAATACCCATGGATTAAAATAACCTCTGCTGCCCAAAAGAATACCGACCGTTAAACCAAATGCACCTGGAGCCACGTATATTCCAGGCAAAGATGCCTTACCCGGTGCAAGGTTAAGACTTATTACTCCTCCTCCGACATGAAACAACGCATTTCCAACACCTGCAAGGCATACCGCAACAAGTGGAACACTATAGGCAAATAACGCTGCTGTAACAAACAAACACCCTGCCGAAGCAGAAACGATTGGTATTCTGAGCCTGTCCACCAAATACCCCAGGGGAGATTGTAATCCAAAGGCTAAAACATTGTATAAAATCACCATTGTAGTTAAAGTGCCGGCATCTATTGAAAGGCTGGCAAGTCCGCCCAATACCAGTACTGCACATGAAGCATCCACCAGAGCATGAACAATACTGTAAAGGACAAGATTTGAAGCAATTAATCCTCTTGAATACATGCGTGTTCCTCCTAATAGGACATACTACTTGCTTTTATTCTAATTATATATCCAATTTGTGTGATTTGCCACATTAATTTATACTTTTATTTTGGGGCATATTTCAAGGTCAATAAGTAAAAGATTTTCTAAAGAGAATCAGCTTTTCCATCGCCGGCTTTCATTAAAAAGCCGTATTAGAAAAAATACCCAACATTTTATTGAATTGGAGAATTTATCTTCACATCCTGTCCGTTTTTTTATATAATATACATGTATATAAAACATTTTTGGGCTATCCATTATCTATTAATAAAAAAATAAAGGGGAGGAAAAAAGTATGTTTAAACGAACTGTAGTCTTTTTTATGATCGCATCAATGCTTATTACTTTTGTAACATCAGGCAATGTGTTCAGCGCAGACGGCTACTCAAGAAACGGTTTTCACCTTTCGGTCCTTGAGTCGGACTCAACCGGCATTGAGGTTGATACCGAGTTTATTCTCGAAACCCAGAAGGACTTTACCCTTGAACAGATTAAGGCAGGTTTTTCAATTGACGGAGAACCATCTCCAATAATTGATGAAATGGATGACAGACTCTTCAGCATAAACCTTTCCAGGCCACTTCTGGAAAACAGCATTTATACCTTCCGGATGAAGGCCGACACAGAAACCACATGGGTGTTTCAGACGCGCTCAAGCTTTAAAGTAACCGGTTCGCTTCCTGCAAATCAAGCTGTCAACATTCCGGTAAACACAGGAATAGAAATTAATTTGAGTCACGAAGGTTTTGGTGACATCAGTGACCTCTTTGAGATTACCCCGGAAGTAAAAGGACGCTTTGAAATACATAAGAAAACAGCCGTTTTTGTACCTGACTGGCTTGACTATGAAACAGTTTACACTGTAAAGCTGAAAAAGGGCTTAACGCTTAATGGTACAAACAGAAAGTTAGAAGATGATTATGTCTTTTCTTTTGAAACTGCTCCAAAGGAACCACCGACAACAGGTAAATTTGATGTTTTAATGAGCTACGGAAGACAGCTTTACGAATATGCTCCTGAGGATATACCGGAGATTACTATAAACTATTATACACAAAATGCCAAAAATTCCGCGGATATTCCCAAAATAAAGGTTAACACAGACATTTATGCCTATAAGGATTTTAATTCCTTTCTTGATCATGTACAAAAGAAATATTCTGTTCCAACCTGGGCACAGGTAAACTTCCTGAAAAACCTTATTGAAGTTGATGGCCTGGAAAAAGTCCTGGAGTTCGACGAAGTGATAAATGATACAAGCCCTGCAAACGGACAGAAAGTAATAAGTATTCCACAAAAACTTCCTGCAGGTTATTATCTTGTTGACAGCAGCTGGGAAGACAAGAGGCTTCAGACCCTGATACAAGTTACCAATACGACTGTTTATATTGCCAAGAGCACTAATAAATCCATTGTCTGGCTCAACGACCTTTCAAACCAGCTTCCTATCTCGGGTGCCGAAATAAGTTTCACCGATACTGAAGAAAGATATTTTTCCGATAAGGAAGGAATAGCATATTTTGATACCTTGAACCTTCCAAAGCAAGATGGTTATTATTTGCTCAATAATCAGTTCATGGTTATAACTACTGCTGACGGGAAAAAATCCCTTCTTGACTGTAGTTCGTACGGTAATTCCTCGAATGAGAATTATTGGAAGTACTTCTTTACAGACAGAAGCATGTACAAGCCAGATGACACAATAAATTTCTGGGGTTTTGTAAAGAACCGTTACAAAGATGAAGAAATCAACTATTTAACCCTTGAGATAAATCAGAATTACAGCAGTGGTTTTCCTGTAATAAAGCAAAACATTGATGTCAAAGATGGATTTTTTGAAGCCTCCGCCCAACTTAGAAATCTTCCAAAAGGGTACTACT
>JAAZCB010001114.1 GCA_012513545.1 Clostridiaceae bacterium | reverse complement strand
GAAGGACTTTTTTGATACTGTCAACAATAACTCCAAGGTTATCACCTTTAATGGCACTAATGGGAATTATCTCTTTAAAATCCATCAGTTCCTTGTATGCTGCTATAACAGGCAATATTTGATCCTTATTGATTGTATCTGTCTTGTTTATCATAAGAAACACAGGTTTCTTTATTTTTTTCAGCTGTTCGATAATATACAAATCACCTGCACCGGGTTTTGAATCCTGAGCCTCTACCAAAAACAGTACGAGATCCACCTCATTTAAAGTATCCTGTGCAATATTTACCATAAAGTCACCAAGCCTGGTTTTGGGTTTATGTATACCCGGCGTATCAATAAACACAATCTGGTAATCTTCACCAGTAATTATTGACCTTATTGCATTTCTTGTTGTCTGTGGCTTGTCAGACATTATTGCTATCTTTTCACCCGTTAATGAGTTTAATAATGTTGACTTACCAACATTTGGCCTGCCTATAATTGAGACAAACCCTGATTTGAATTTCATATTTCGCATACCTCCATTAATGCATTTTGCATAATCAAAAACCATAAATATATTATATTCAGAAACCTAAGCTTAAAACCTGGAAAAAGCATTAGGTAACAACTCACCCAGCTTAAAAACCTTAAAAGTGCCATTATTGCTGCTGCATATTACTTTTGTGTTTTTATCACCGAACTCAGCCAAAACCTGTCTGCATATGCCGCATGGAAAAATCAAATCATCACTGTCACTTGCAACAGCTATAGCTGATATCTTTTTTTCGCCCTCCGAAACCGCCTTGAAAATTGCCGTTCTTTCCGCACAGTTAGTGGCCCCGAAACTTACATTCTCAATATTCACTCCGGTATAAACCTTTCCTGAACCTGCAATAAGTGCTGCACCAACTTTATACTTCGAGTAGGGTGAATATGAGTTTTTTCTAATATCCGAAGCAACCTTTACCAGTTGAATGTCATCCATTTTCAGTCCCTCCTTTTGGAAACAATTGTCTTATCCTAAAAAAATCAAAAAAAGTATAAGCGTAAGTACGAATCCGACCACACTACCAATAAAAACCTCAAAGAAGGTGTGTATTCCTGCTTCAATCCTGCTCTGGATAACAAGTACAGATAAAATGATGCAAAGAATTGTAATCTTTGTATTAATTGACCAGAGCGCAACAGTAGTCGTAATTGTGGACGCTATTGCAGCATGTCCGCTCGGCATACCGCCCTTTAACGGTGTCCCTTTTCCTGAAAAAGCCTTTAATACCAGGACAGCAAATATGGCAAGTACAATTGCAATTATTGCTATATGCATAGGATACCGCTTTATTCTTATAATACCTGTTTCAAGATAATCACTCACTTCTTCAAAAAAAACAAAATATCCTATGATTACTGAAAAAAAGGCTGATACCAAAACGGCTCCTGCAGATACATCCTTAATTATCTTAACCTTGGGGTGATATCCTGTTGTTACCATATTCATGATTTCCTCTATAGCAGTATTAAACAGTTCACAAACTATTATCAGGGCTACTGTCAGGCAAACAACTATAAACTCT
>JAAZCB010001113.1 GCA_012513545.1 Clostridiaceae bacterium | reverse complement strand
TGGCTATTACAGCATATATTGATTGGAAAACACCATCTGGTTCGATATTCTCACAAATCATACAACACAGATTAGATGGAGAAACGGGAGGTCTTGTTGTTGGTGAAGGAAGTGTAACTGAATATTTGGTGAATGATGAACCTGCCGCATTTATAATGGGAGGTTGGAATGCAGACACTCAGATGTGGGATGACAACTTGGATGTGATAACACTATCCTGGTATCATGATGGTCAACTCTACACCTTGCAAGGTATTAATGAAGATATTTCTTTGGATGAGATATTGAAAATTGCTGAATCTTTACAATAATACAGTAATAGATGAGGTTAGGATCAGCTATCCTTGATAATCTTTTCCAACATTTCAATAAGGCTAGGAATATCATACTGAATGGTCTGCCAATCTCTAGGCGACAAGGATCGCCTCCTGCAATACCTCTTCCTTAATATTACTTTTTAGTGATCTTTTCGTCCCCAGAGCGACTTTACATCCAAGAATTGATTCTAACTTTTGCTGTAATTCAATAAATTCAAACAAACCTATTGGTCGATTAAATTCAACAAACAGGTCAACATCGCTATCAGGACGTGCCTCGTCTCGTGCTGTAGAGCCAAACAAATAGAGGGACTTTATCACATATTGCTCAATGAGGAACTTGTTATGTTTAAGAGTATTCAATACTTCATCGCGCTTCATATGCTATAGAATAACGAAACATTTATTCTTTGTCAATTAATTTTCTGGATCAGGGAGATGTTATGGACTGATAAAAGGAATATAAGGTGCGTTGTCGCGGATGCCCTTCAGGGTACACTTAGGGATCGTCATAATACTTTTGAATGGAACCAGATTTTCTTCAACCCAAAAACCAAAAGTGCGATGCACCTGTCTCTAGATCTCGAGGTATTAAGTTCAGGAGCAACTTAAAGGTCGTAAACAGCACTTCTGGACTCGTGTAAAACAATCTTTTCCGTTCAGATGGATGAGGATTTTTATTTCCAGGTGTAATTTTACCAAATCATATAACAAAATACGTCCAAATTGTATAATAAAAACGGTCCAAATCATATAACAAAACAGGTCCAAATTGTATAATGGTGATAAAATAGGTATAACAATTTTTAGTTCAATCTTTATGGAGAGAACGATCATGGCGCGAAATTATATACCTCGAATAGCCGATGAAATCCTGAAGGAAAAATTAGAAACTTCTGGTGCTGTATGGATTAGAGGGCCAAAATGGTGTGGAAAAACCTGGACAGCCAAACAACAAGCCAGAAGTTCTCTAATGATGCAGGACCCAGACCAAACACTTAATTATTTGCGGACTGCGGGGGTAAAACCCTCATTATTGTTAGAAGGAGATACACCACGTCTTTTGGATGAATGGCAAATGGCTCCGGTTTTATGGGATGCTGTTAGATATGCCGTCGATATTCGTGCTGAAAATGGTCAATTCATTTTAACAGGATCAACTCTTCCATTAGATCATGAAGTTAAGCATACTGGAACAGGACGTATTACAAGAATGTTAATGCGTCCGATGAGCCTATTTGAGTCT
>JAAZCB010001112.1 GCA_012513545.1 Clostridiaceae bacterium | reverse complement strand
GCAAATGCCAATTATGATACAGACGATTTAAAGCAAGCGGCTATTAATGCATACTGGGCTAATTATGCAAAAAATCACGATATTACAGTTGTTAAACGCATATGGAAAGCAGGGGAATTTACACAAGATGATATATGTTCTAAATTGCCTTTAAAAATGGTAAACAGTCAATATTTACAAACATTTTTTGAAAATTATTTTAATGATACTAATACATTTATTATTACTTTTGGGGAACATACGGGTGGATATAATCAGTGGTTTTATAATGGTCTCATAAATTAAGACACTTTTTCGGACAGCTTTTAATGAATCTGATATACTAAAAACAGTATGAAAGAAAGGATTCATTGCCATGTCCAGACAAAGAAGAAATTTTAGCGCCAAATTTAAATCAGACCTTGTGATTAAATTACTTAAGGGCGAGAAAGATCTCAACACCCTTGCAGCCGAAAATAGTATCCAACCTAATCTGCTCCGTAACTGGAAGAAAGAATTTTTGAATAACGCATCTGTTGTATTCGACGATAAGCGTGAGGATAACCTCAAAGATAGGCTTGTCGAAGAACGCAAAGAAAAAGCAGAGTATGCCAAAAAGGTTGGTCAGTTAACTATGCAGGTTGACTGGCTCAAAAAAAAATCTGAAGAAATTTGTGGACCTGACTACGAGAGTAAGTTTAGTCCAAAACCTTTTGACGACTAAAGAATTACCAGCTTCTGTTGGGGCAAAACTGCTTGATATTAACCGCACCAGCATCTACTACAAGAGTAATCCGGCATCTGCTGAAGAACTTGCCTGTAAAGAGATTATTGACCACCTTCATACAGATAATCCAACCTGGGGTGCCAGACAAATGTCTGCACAGTTAAACGCCAGAGGATATCATGTTGGAAGACATAAAGCACGTCGATACATGGATGAAATGGATATTTACTCAATCTATCCTAAGATGAATCTCTCCAAGCGGATGCAACAGGCTAAGGTATGTCCTTATCTGCTTCGTAGTGCTGTTATAGACGCACCAAATCAGGCGTGGTCTATTGATATTACATATATACCAATCAGACACGGATTTTTGTATCTGACTGCTGTAATCGACTGGTACAGCCGCTGCATTGTTGGCTGGGAAGTCGATGATACACTTGATACCAGAATGGTTATCAATGCCCTTAAAAAAGCGTTTAAAGTGGCAAAACCACAGATTCTTAATTCTGATCAAGGCTGCCAGTTCACAAGTCAGCAGTACATTGACTTTATAAAACAAAACAAGATTCGTCAGAGCATGGACGGTAAAAGCCGTTGGGCTGATAATATCATGATAGAACGCTGGTTTCGTAGCTTCAAGTATGAAGAAGCTTATCTGACACAGTACAACAATATCAGGGAAGCCAGAGTTGCCATCGGAAGATATATCCACACTTATAACTTTGAACGACGTCATTCTGCGCTTGATTACCAAACACCGGCTGAATGCTACTATCCAGCAATGTTCTTGCCATATGTAGCTTAGCATAGATGAATCTGGGAGTGTTCCACTATTCTCCCCACGCTCCTTGTCACTTATCCACCATATCAGTTCATTATAAAAATCTAAGATTTTTGTCTTGACAACTGAGCCACTATATTTACTATATTAACCTTGCCTAATAAATCTATTTATAATGTTAATACTGATTCAATAAATGGGTATCGCACTATTGGGAATTATGCTTCTTATGAATATATTTTAAATACTGACGGTAGTTATTCTGAAAAATTATTTAATGGAAATAGAGCCGACACTAGATATATACAAATAACAAATGGGTCTACTGTTACACAT
>JAAZCB010001111.1 GCA_012513545.1 Clostridiaceae bacterium | reverse complement strand
TCAGGAACTTGTTACCAACATTTCAAACACCGAAAGTATTGTCGCCTCCTATATAGACAAAAATAACCACAACTTAAAGGAAACCTCCATAAATGTTGACTTTGCAGCCCGACAGGTAGAAGTCAATGCATCAAAAACTGTAAATAGCTATTTTTCTAAAATAATTGGAAAAAGTTACTTTGATGTAAATGCCGTAGCTGCTGCAAAAGTTGAGAACATCTCCGCATTAAGCGGCTGCAGACCTATTGCAGTTGTACAGCAAACCTTTGTGTATGGTCAGGTCTATACTCTTAAGGAGGGTGCCGGTGACGGATACAGCGGCAACTATGCAGCAATCTCCCTAGGGGGCAACGGAGGATCAGTATATGAAAACAACCTTCTGTACGGTTATGACGGCACAATAAAGGTTGGGGACATAATCCCAACCGAAACCGGGGTAATCGCCAAGAAAACTGAAAATGCGATTAAGACCCTCGTAGGGAAATGTGATCATACTCCTCCCTGTACCCACACATACTATAACAAAAACTGCTCTAGAATAATTTTCATACCTGTTGTTGATACACTATATGTAAACGGCAAAAAAAACATCAGAGTACTTGGGTTTGCAACCTTCTTTTTGGAAGGTGCCGTTAACTCCGGAGGTCATACGGAAATCATCGGAAGATTTATAACTTATCAGGCAGATGGTGAAACTTCGCCAGATATAAATGATTACGGAACTTATGGCATAAGACTCGTTAAGTAATATCCAAATTGCTCACAAAAAAAAGCTGCCGGCATGGCAGCTTTTTTTGTGTTTATAAAGTACTTATTTCATTGACTCTTCAATAGCAACCGCAACTGCAACAGTAGCGCCGACCATAGGATTGTTACCCATTCCTATAAGTCCCATCATTTCTACGTGTGCAGGTACTGAAGATGAACCGGCAAACTGCGCATCTCCATGCATTCTGCCCATCGAATCAGTTAAGCCGTAGGAAGCAGGGCCTGCTGCCATATTGTCCGGGTGGAGTGTTCTACCTGTTCCTCCTCCTGATGCAACTGAGAAATACTTTTTACCGCTCTCAGTAGCCCATTTCTTGTATGTACCTGCAACCAGGTGCTGGAATCTTGTCGGGTTGGTGGAGTTACCGGTTATGGATACGTCAACACTTTCCTTAACCATTATGGCAACACCCTCAAGCACATCATTTGCACCATACACCCTAACCTTTGCTTTCTCTCCGTTTGAGTAAGCTTTCGTTCTGACCGTCTTAAGCTCACCTGTTGCAAAATCATAATCTGTTTCAACATATGTAAATCCGTTAATCCTGGAAATTATATATGCAGCATCTTTTCCAAGGCCGTTCAGGATTACCTGAAGAGGTTCCTTTCTTACCTTGTTTGCTGTTCTGGCAATTCCGATAGCTCCTTCAGCTGCTGCAAAAGACTCATGTCCTGCAAGGAAACAGAAGCATTTTGTTTCTTCCTTTAAAAGCATTGCGCCAAGGTTACCGTGTCCAATACCAACTTTTCTGCTATCTGCAACAGAACCAGGAATACAGAAAGCCTGTAATCCGATACCGATGGCTTCAGCAGCTTCGGCTGCATTTTTAACACCCTTCTTCAAAGCTACCGCACAGCCTAATGTATAAGCCCAAACAGCATTTTCAAAAGCAATGGGCTGTACACCTCTTACAATTTTATCAACATCTATCCCTTTTGAAGTACAAAAGTCCTTGACCTCCTCAAGGCTTTTGAAACCGTATTCAGCCATACAAGCATTTATTTTATCTATTCTTCTTTCATAACCTTCAAATCTTACCACTTAAATCACCTCTCTTCTTAATTATTCATGTCTTGGATCTATAACTTTAACAGCTTCAGAAAATCTTCCGTAAGTACCTATATTCTTTTCATAGGCTTCTTTCGGATCAACACCCTTTTTGATGGCATCCATCATTTTACCAAGGTGTACAAATTTATATCCGATTACTTCATTATCTGCATCCAACCCAATGTTCAAAATGTAGCCTTCAGCCATTTCCAGGTATCTTACACCCTTAGCCTTAGTTCCGAACATGGTTCCTACCTGCGAACGCAAACCCTTTCCAAGGTCTTCAAGTCCTGCACCTATTGGAAGTCCGTCTTCTGAAAATGCAGATTGAGTTCTTCCGTAGACAAGCTGCTTGAATATTTCTCTCATTGCAACGTTTATAGCGTCACAAACAAGGTCAGTATTCAACGCTTCAAGAATTGTTTTACCGCTTAGGATTTCTGCTGCCATTGCAGCCGAGTGAGTCATACCAGAGCATCCGAGAGTCTCAACAAGAGCCTCCTCAATAATACCCTCCTTAACATTAAGAGTGAGCTTACAGCATCCCTGCTGTGGTGCACACCAGCCTATACCGTGTGATAAACCCGATATATCTTTAACTTCTTTTGCCTTTACCCATTTTCCTTCTTCAGGAATTGGCGCAGGTCCATGATTTGGTCCCTTTTTAACACAAATCATCTGTTCAACCTCGTGTGAATAATTCATGAATCTAATCCCCCTTCACTGTTACTATTATGGAAAATTTTAATATAACCCATATAAGGGCCAAAATAAGTTCCTTCATATGTGGTTCCTGCATATATTTTCCTTGAAAAATTTTTTCAAAAAACACAGGCAACATTATATCACAATATTTTGTTTTTCGACTATAAAACAATAATAATTTTGTTAAATTTTTTACAAAGGTTTAATTGCAAGAGTTAATTCCACTCCCATGATATCCAACAGTGGAAATTAGCCGTGCAATCATGCAAGCTTTTTTTGGGAAGAAGCGTTTCATCGCTTACACAGAGTTATTTGTGGAGAATATTACCAGATAGGAGTTTTCCTCGAAGGAGAATCCTCTTTGTGAATATTAAACTTATTAAAGAAACCGAAGGTAAGAAAGAAAAATCCATTCTCGATGTTGCAGAAGATTTGAATATAAAAATAAAATCGCCCTGTAACAGAAAAGGTAAATGTGGAAGATGCATAGTCAAAGTATTGAGCGGAAATGTTTCCGAAATAGCTAAATCCGAAGAAGAACTTTTAGGTAAAAAGAGCACCAGTGTATCCCACTGATGCTCATGCTCTATACATCTATAACTTAATTGTATTCTCTTGTGTTTAAATATGACTGTCATCAATAACAGTTTCCAATCCCATTACTTCTGTCAAAAATTCAACCGGTACATAAGTTATTCCGTTTCTGAGTTCGGGTTCATCCTTCAACATCAGTAACATCCTCTGTTTGCCGCACTCTTTTTTTCCAATATATAAATTGAAGGTTTG
>JAAZCB010000099.1 GCA_012513545.1 Clostridiaceae bacterium | reverse complement strand
TTTAGGAGAGGGGCTGGGGTGAGGTGTGAAGGCGGAGCCGAAGCATGCGACTTACTGCCCCCCGCTGGGCGTAGTTTTCGTGTAATTAGCAAATAAAAAAGTATCATTTTTTCGCAATCAGAAAGTACCACTTTATTCAATGTTTTTACATTTTAGTTATTGATTGTTCCTTGTGATCACGGAAGGAGGTACGACTGAAGTGATCACAAGGAACTTGCATTATTTTTTAAGGATATTTTTCCGGTTTTCCATTCGGTAACTATTTCCTTCCAGCTTGACTACTTCACAATGATACAGTATCCTGTCAAGTAATGCTGTGGCAAGCACTTCGTCTTCCAATGCTTCGGCCCACTGCTTTGGTGATTTATTGGTTGTAATTATTAAAGAACATTGCTCATGTAAATGATTAACCAGATTAAAAAAAGCTACCGCTTCGTGCTTCTTTACCGGAAAGAGCATAATATCATCAATGGCAATTAAATGAGCGCGGATAAATCGATTATATGCATTAAGGGCGGTTGATGTCATTTCTTTCATCTTTAAAACATTTACCAGGTCCTCCATTGTAGTAAAGTATGCCCTGTACCCTTTTAACACAGCCTCATATACAAGTCCTGCAGCAATGTATGTCTTTCCCGTGCCACTTGGTCCCATTAAGACAACATTATATGCCTGTTCAAGCCATAGAAGCTCACGAAGCTCCTGCATTTGATTTTTGGTAATTCCAGCAGAGAAGTTGTAATCATAAAGATCCAGATCATGATCCTTTGGTAAACGTGCCAGTTTTAACCTACGATCCATATCAGTTTTCTGTCGCTGCCGGACTCCTTTTTCCAAAAAATCAAGCGTGTAATTAAGATAAGTAGGTTTATCGATCTGAGCCTGATGTATATATTGCTCGGCATGATTGCGGATAAGAGTTAACCTGAGATGATCCGCATATTGCTTTATTTTCTGTATCTGTTCCATTTTAAAGTATGTTTTCGTAGGTGGTTATTTGGCTTGCCTGGGGTATAAAATTTAATGTTTCAATGCCTTTTTTTAAGGTAATATCTGGCAAAGTAATTTTACCAGAGCCAACCCATTGTGCTTCTTTTTGATAATGCTTCGCTATCTCAATAAGTCGTGCTGCATTAATTATGTTATTTTCAAAACAAAACTGCATTGCTTCTATTAAGCAAGCTTTTTCAATATCCGGTATATGCTTTTTAAGCAATAAAAGGTTATCCCTTAAATAACGTGATTTTTCCTTATGAAGCTTGTCGAGATATATCTGACCAGACTCCTTGTTTGGCAAGGCCTGAAGAACATCTTCCTTTAATTGTAATATGCTTTGGCTTCTTTCTCTTCCATGGCTGGTATTGCGTATGCTCATTCCTCGCTCATAACATAATGGATGAATGGCTAGTAGTTGTTCATTAAGAGTATACAGGCGTATTTCTTCCGGATATGATTTTAATAGAACCCACGTGTCTGGTCCCTCATATGTTCCTATTGGTAAAGAATAAAAATTGCTTTTATAATTTATCGTATTGTCTTTCCTGACTTTATACTTTATAGCAGTAATTGTTTTAGTATCTGCACTTCGTTTAACAGGCAACAGGAACGGTTGCTCTATGGCCCATTCCTTGGCAGGGATCTTTTTGATTCCGCTATGTTCTTTAGCATTCGCTGTACGATGGAGCCAACTGATTGCGGATTGATTTAATTTATCAAGATCATAATATACCCTGCCTCTTAAAAAACCATATTTTACATACTTTACAACGTTTTCTATTTTCCCTTTACTCTCAGGATCCGATTTACGGCAAAAAACAGGTTTAAAATTCATTTGGCTGCAATAAGTATTAAATTCCTGTGTCAGTAAAAAATCACCCAGGTTCTCATCGGTAAGCAGAACCCGGTCCTGGTCATAAATAATCTCTCTGGGTTGTCCTTTAAAAAACTCAAATGCCTTATCATGCGCATCAATGGCACTTGAACTAGTAAATGAAGTAGATTGGAAGTAAACAAACTTTTGTCGAGAGCGACTTAATATCATCACGAAGAAGTAAACTTTTTTTCGGCTACCGTTTTGACTTGGCATATTAAATTGCCCAAAATCAACCTGACCCTGATGGCCATATTCTGTCTCCGGTAACTTTTGATACTGGCGTGGCTGCTTTAAATCTTCCTTTCTTATGCCATTGGCCTTTCTTATTGATTGTACAAAGTTGTAAACCGTTTTACTATGAACAACAGGTAACTCTCTAAAATCTTCCTTTAAACGGTCCTCAACTTGCGCTGCAGATAGATAAGGATGTGACTCTAACAACCTTTTAACATACTCATAATAATCGTTTAATTTCTTTGGCTGGTTTTTTGGCTGTTCTATCCACTTGTAAAACTCATTTTCATTCATGGATAAATACTTACGTACCGTCTTACGATGGACACCTATTTCCAAAGAAATTTGGCTTTTGTTGAGTCCTTTTGAAAATAATTCTCTTACTTTGTACCACATAAATGCCTTTTTAAGGTGTTTATTATTAGAAGCTTTCATATTCATTTGGGTTTCGTCACCTCGAATATGGGAGCTTTTTTTATTTTCTATACTGGCACTTTTTGATTGCGAAAATTTGGTACTTCAAAGTTGCTAATTACATTTCGTAACAATAGCCGTCAACTTAAGCATTTGGTTAATTGCTTACGCCCTTACAGGGCTTATGTTTGATCGCTTGCTTTATGACCCAGGGTTTCGCCCTGGGCTAATGCTAACGCCCTTTCAGGGCTATAACAGGCACAAATTTTATGCCCTGAAAGGGCATCAGCAAACAGCACAGGGCGAAGCCCTGTGTAATAGTTAAAGCATTGAATATAAGCCCTGTAAGGGCGTAAGCTTTTCTTAAGTTGACGGCTATGGTTTGTAAACACGCGCAGCGTATCATACAGCGTATCAATTTTTGCCTTTTAAGACAACCGCCTATTTGATCATAATTTTTTCGGTGTGATTCACCTTGGCTGAAAAGCCAATTCTGA
>JAAZCB010001110.1 GCA_012513545.1 Clostridiaceae bacterium | reverse complement strand
TTATATATTTTGTCAAACCACACTGTAGAAATAACAAAGCGTTTGACAATAATTTCATCACTATACATTATTTTTCCAGGGAAAAAAGGACACAAAAAGGCATAAGAAGCAATAACACTTCTTATGCCTTTTATATATGCTATTTTTATTAATTATTAATTATTATTTATATCTGTTTCTTCTCAGGAAAGTTGGTATTTCAAGCTCATCATTTGCAGTATGGACCGGTGAAGGAATTCTTTCATTATCACTTTCAACAGAGGCTTTCTCAACTGTCTTTTCAGCCTTCCTCAATATAGGTCCCTTATCAAACCCGGTAGCAATCACAGTAATTAGTATCTCATCCTTTAAATTCTCGTCTATAACTGCTCCAAAAATTATGTTGGCATCAGGATCTGCTGACTTTTGAACAAGTTCAGCTGCAGTATTAACTTCGAACAATCCAAGATCCGGACCTCCCGTAATGTTAAGCAAAACGCCTCTTGCCCCTTCAATGGATGTTTCCAGAAGCGGACTCTGTATAGCTTGTCTTGCAGCTTCTTCAGCTCTGCTTTCCCCGGATGATCTCCCTATACCCATATGTGCAAGTCCGGTATCAAGCATTATTGTTTTGACATCGGCAAAATCCAGGTTCACAAGTCCCGGAACTGCAATCAAATCAGATATACCCTGAACACCCTGTCTTAAAACATCATCTGCAATTCTGAATGCATCCACAATCGATGTCTTCTTTTCAGCTACCTGAAGCAGCCTGTCATTAGGAATAGTAACAAGAGTATCTACTGTACTTTTTAATGTTTCTACTCCTCTTTCTGCGTGCTGCATTCTTTTTCTTCCCTCAAACATAAATGGCTTTGTTACAACACCTACAGTAAGAATACCCATCTCTTTGGCTATCTGTGCAACAACAGGAGCAGCACCGGTTCCTGTTCCACCGCCCATTCCCGCAGTTACAAAAACCATATCTGCACCTTTAATGGACTGTGCAATTTCATCCCTGCTCTCATTTGCAGCCTTTTCTCCGATTTCAGGATTAGCTCCTGCCCCAAGTCCTTTTGTTAATTTATCGCCAATCTGAATCTTAGTATTAGCCTTTGAAAGAAACAACGCCTGTTTATCTGTATTTACAGCAACAAACTCAACACCTCTAAGCCCTGAAGTTATCATTCTGTTGACAGCATTATTCCCGCCGCCGCCAACGCCAATAACTCTAATCTGAGCAAATTGTTCCATATCGATATCAAACTCCAGCAATTTAAGTCCCCCTTCATTTTTCATTAGTTAATAACATAACACAAACACTTTATAATAAATCGTCAAGATAATCTTCGTTGTATTTTATATGTTACATCTATTCTCTCAATATTAAATAATATATTAATATTTGGGTTTACGCAAGAACATCTTTTCTTGTTTAACATCTTTGATTATAGATCGGAAAAAAAACAGTACAGCTTAATACAAATAATTCCTGAAATCGATTAATTCAAACACAGAACACTGACTCACACAGATTATTTATTACTTACATAAATTTAATAATATTATAAACTAAAAATTGAAAAAAGTGTATCTAAAAAAAAGTACTAATATGTTAAAATAAACCGCTGAAAAGACTGGCTATCTTCTTAATAATTCCCTGCCCTATATTGGATTTCTTTGGTTTTAAACTTTTAGTTCCTTCACTATCATTACCTATCTTTATTCTATTAGAGATATATTTTGCAGTTCCTACGCTTATTAAGAACTCCGGCTTCGATATCCCAAGGGTTTTATGGGAAGCAATTCTGACGGGAATGTCAAAAACCTCATAAGCAAGCTGCATATTTCCATCAATGTAGGAAATACCTCCTCCGGCAAGAACGATACCACCGCTCAAGCCATCAAAATTTCCTGTCCTCTCCAGCATTTCCCTGCACAAGGAAAATATCTCAAAAACTCTCGCTTCAATAATCTCTATGACTTCAGATACTTTTATATTCTTTTTCATACTCTCATTTATTTCATTTACAGTTATCTCATGATCATTTTTGATTAAGGAGGTCAGAGCCAGTTCATATTCTCGTTTAAGCTTTTCTGCCTCACTCTGGGGAATTTTCAGCCCAAGTGATATGTCATTTGTTATATGGTCCCCGCCAACTGGTATTGATTCGTAAAATACCAATACTTTGTTCTTGATTACCGATACGTTCGTTATTCCTCCTCCAACATCAATAAGTACTACACCCAATTCCTTCTCTTCAGGAGTCAGTGCAATTTCACTTGCTGCCAAAGCCTCTACAACAAACCCTTCAACCTTCAGGTTTGCTCTTTCCATGCTTTTAATTATGTTCTGAACGGAAGTTATTTTCCCTGAGATTATATCTGCCTCAACTTCCAACTTAACTCCCGACATACCGACCGGATCTGTTATCTCATCACAACCGTCTATAATGTATTGTCTTGGAATAACGTCAATAATCTGACGATCTTCTGCCAATTCAACCTTCTCAACTTCACATAAAATATTTTCCACATCCTCCTCAGAAATCTCACGGTTCTGGCTCGAAATGTTCATTGAACTTTTATTGGGGATTATATTCACATGAGCACTCATAATATTTACATAAGCCGATTCAATTTCAAGGTTTACCAACGCTCTTATTTTATTAACGCAGGCTTTTATGGCATTTGCAGTGGAATCAATATCAACTATTACTCCTTTTTTTACACCACTGCATTGCTCCATAGCTTTGGCAATAATCTCCATATCCTTGGAAGCATCTATCTTTGCCACAATAACACAAACCTTTGAAGAACCTATATCAACACAGCTTACTATATTATCCACTTATGTAAACCTCCTAATCATAAAAATAGACTATAAATATTTATATGTAATTGCGCCATGAGAAACCTTAGAAGAAACCCAGCACTTAAAAACAAAAAGCAGTCACATTTCACTGCTATTTATTATATTATCTTTTTTTGAATATTTGTTCAATAGCAATCTTCTAATTATGGCAAAATTCAAAAATAAACGGTTACCAAAAGCAAATATGGCAGCCATATAAATCTGAATTCCGAGTTTGTCCCCTATGTACGTAAGTGCTGCTGCCATTAGCGCATTTCCGAAAAAACCTGAAAGGAAAATTTTCATATCAAACTTTTTCTGCAATGTAGAAGCTATTCCTCCGAACACAGAGTCAAGAGCTGCCAGTATTGCTACCGCAACATAGTTTGAGTACTGTACAGGAATATCATATGGAATAAAAATCCCAAGAATTATCCCAATTATTAAACCCAATAATGGCAACATATACATTACCTCCAATTAATCTTTTATTATTATAGTCATTATATCAATATCTAAACTACCCTGTTTATTGTTTTACATTTTACGGCTACTGCTTACTCCGGTATAAAACTAGGTCTGTCCCCGGTTGTAAAATCCAGATAGCCTCTGTCAGTTTCCGTTAAGTGCTCAAAATAAATCTCCTTAAGGAAAACAATCTTGTACTCGTTTAAATCGTTCACATCTCCAAGGCTTACGGTAACTCTTGAATCCAGGTTTATATATACATTTCCTTCCTTGGAAAAATCTATGTATTTTATGTGTTTTGAAATCCTTTTTTCTTTTTTAGCTTCTACATCTGTGTTATTATCGGAATTGATTTCCGTTCTCTTAATTACATCCATTACCTTGTTGTAAGACTCCAGCCAACCGGTATTTTCTGTTACTAATGCTTGTCCCTTCTCATAATACTTGATATTCAGACCTTTAATTTCAGTCAGGCTGTAACCTTCCACATTGCTATACGCATCAAGCACCCAACCTTCACTATCTATAACAAGGTACGTTCCCATATATGGAACTAAGGCCTCAGGTTCTCTTTCGGTAACAGTAATGCCTACACTTCTTGGAGTTTTTAATCTTACTGTCGCACTTTTTATATAGGAGCATTTTTTTAAAATATTCTCTTGAGCTGCAGTAGACCTTAAGAGCAAAATATCTATTAAATTGGCTTCCTTAGACCTAAACCAGTTACTGCCTCTAATCAAGCCTGAAACATTGATTATTTCATCGTCGGTATAATGCTTGTTGCCCTTTACTTCAAACCTGTCAATAGAAAATAAGGGTGACAACGCTAAAGCTATTGCAGCCACTATAAATAGTATGAGAATAAATAAGTTCTTGAAAAATTTTATCCTTTTCTTCCTTTTTGCCTTTTTCATTTTTTTATCATGCTTCTGCTTAAATTCTATATTATCTGAAGTCTCATCAATTCTCAATAATAATACCCCTTTATTCTTTACTAATTAGTGCTCCGACACCACTAAGCTTCCCCTCAATATTTTCATAACCTCTCTCAATATGTTTTATACTGCTTATAACAGTTGTTCCTTCAGCCACAAGCCCTGCCAGAATCAAAGCTGCTCCGCCCCTTAAGTCCCTGGCGGTAACTGTTGCTCCGGTAAGCTTTTTAACACCTTTTATTACAGCAAGTCGTCCTTCAAGCTTTATATCAGCTCCCATTCTTAGAAGCTCCTCAACATGCTTGTATCTGTTTTCAAAAATAGTTTCTACTATTATACTGGTTCCCCTTGCAACTGTCAGCATTGACACAATCTGAGACTGCATATCAGTAGGAAAACCGGGATATGGCAGCGTCCTTATTATATCAATAGACCTTGGTCTTGCCGGTCCGGAAATATGTATTGAATTTCTTTTTGTGTTGATCCA
>JAAZCB010001109.1 GCA_012513545.1 Clostridiaceae bacterium | reverse complement strand
AGCTCCTGCCCGGATCCCGATTGATTTTTACCTGTGAGAGCCTGGCGTCTGAAGAGATTACAGTAACCCGAAATCAATAAAGCGTTACCCTTAGGATTATGCCCTTTAGGAACAAAGCATAACCTCCGGAGATTGACCGGGCTTCTTTTAAACAGCTGAATCCATGCAAGCCTGGCTATGTCACTTTTCATCAGAAAAGGCAGACCTTTGAAGACTTTTGAATTGAGTCCGTCATATGGATCCCAGCCCTTATACTCTTCTAATCGGCAATACTTCTCAAGCAGGCCGAAAGAGTCTTCAGCAGCTTTAATGCCGGTTCTATCCCTTGTCAAGGTTGTTAGAAAATGGTGTAGTTTATACCTTCACTGGAAAGCCAGTTCTGATCGACTCAAGTACTGCAAAAGATGCCTTTGTGACCGCAGCTATCTCTTCAAATGTGATAAGAGCTTTCCCTTCATGAATGCTCTGCAGGAATCCTTCAACCATCTGTTTCTGGCCTTTATCCTGGTTTAAGAGCGACTTCTTCATTTTCTTCCTGCCGTAGAATGCAGCCTTTTTGAAGTTATCTATAACGCCGGAGGCGCCTGACCTGAACACTTCAATATATTCCTTAGGCATCGATTTCGGGCCATTGGCGTAATAAGCAATAACTCCCGTGGAGCCGTTTTCAAATGTGAGGTTGATGTTGACTGTATCATTCCTGGCTTCCGGGTCCGGTAGGGCAGTAGCATAGACACTCACCGGCAGGCTTCCGTTCAACCATGTCAGGTAGTCGATGAAATGACATGCTTCTCCGATGATCCTCCCACCTCCGAGTTCCATATCCTGTATCCATGTGTCAGCGGGAATTTTGCCTGCGTTCACGCGGTATACCATGGTCATGGAACCGGTAACGATGTGCTTCCTGAGAAAGACAGACAATGGACTGAACCTGCGGTTAAAACCGACGCAGAGCTGTTTACCTGGTGTGGCCGCTTTTATCTCCGTAATCCTATCGAGTTCTTCTCTTGTCAGACAGAGAGGCTTTTCAACAAAGACATGCTTCCCTGCTGAAAGAGACTTAATCACGTACTCTGCATGAGAATCGTGCCGTGTAGCAATGAAGATAGTATTTGCAGATTCTGATTTAATGATGTCATCCTCGTTAGAGGTACAGTATTCAAAATGGAATCTTTCAGCAACCCTTTTGGATGTTGTTCCGGTATTTGTCAGGACACCCTTGCGGGTGATATTATTCCACTTAGGCAGGTTTGGAAGAAGGTTTCCCTGTGCATAGCTGCCTGCTCCTATGAAAGCAATATTTATTTCTTTTTCAGGTGCCGGTTGAGATACAATGATCTTCTTATCCTTTTCAACAGGCTTGTTCGTATCATATCTTATAATAATGCCCAGATACGGTTCTGTCTTATTGACTATCATGTCGTATGCTTTGGGAGCATCGACAAGATCGAACTCATGAGTTGTCAGATAGTCAATATCAATTTTCCCGTCAGCAAGGAGTTGCTGGAAGGCTTCCATATTTCGTTTTTCTGTCCAGCGGACATAGGCAGGAGGGTAATCAATGCCCTTCTCTTCATAATTGAGATCGTATCTTCCGGGGCCGTATGAGCACGACATCTTAAGTTCAAGTTCCTTTCGATACCAGTAGGGGTCTCGGTCAAACGATGGCGGCACCGCACCAAGGATTACAATCTTCCCCTTTTTCCTGGCAATGGCGCCGGCAAAATTGATCGGGTCAGTGCTGTCAGTTGCTGCAGCAATGATAACTGCATCAACACCCAGTCCGCTTGTAAAGTCTGCAATTCTGTCTTCCATTCCCGGGGAGTTTCTGAGAATGGCTAAGTCAGCGCAGTGAACTGATGCGGTTTCAACAGCCGCACCATTGACATCAATGCCAACTACTCTTACCCCTGAGGCTTTAAGGATTAGGCATGTAAGCTGGCCAAGGAGTCCCAGTCCTATCACTGCACAGCTCTCGCCCAGGCGCAGATCTGCCTGGCGTACCGATTGCATGGCGATGGCGCCAAGAGTATTGTATGCAGCTTTTTTCAGGTCTGCTTTATTATCAAGTTTCACACAAAGGTTTACCGGCACAGCTACAATTTCTGCATGATTTGCATAACCGACTCCCGCGCAGGCAACATAATCTCCAACTTTAAACTCGGTTACATTATCTCCCACACAGATCACTTCACCTGCGGATGAATAACCGAGAGGCGAATATGCTTCAAGTTTTTTTGCAACAGCACGATAAGCCTGAACCGGTCCCTGTTGTGAAATAACACTCATGACCTGCTGGATTTGTTGAGGTTTTTGTCTCGCTTTGCCAATCAATGTTTTACGTGCAGTTTGTGCAGTACTCCCTTCAGTGCCTGCACTGATAAGAGAAAAGTAATTCTTAATTAAAAGCATCCCTTCACCCATTACAGGATCTGGCAAATCCTGTACGGCTAATTCACCATTGCTTAACTTTTGTGTAAGTTGTTGCATTTTGCTGTAACGATTTTGAAGAATTCCTCATGCAGATTGTCTCTGCAAAAATGCATTCTTACTTTTTCAACATTAGCTTTCTTATTGACTAGATTACCCCAACTAATACTTTTCATTAAGGATTCAAAACTTTCAGAGTTATAATTGCAGGACCAGCCAATATCATATTTATCTACGAAATCAGAGCTATCATTTTTACCTAATACTACGATGGGTAATTTTGCGCCCAGGTAATCAAAAATTTTATTGGGAATTGAAGTCGTTATCATTGGAAGCAAGCCAATGTCTTTATCTCTTAGATGATCTGACATTTTTTCCCTGGCTACAACACCCACAAATTTGACATTTCTAATCTCATTATGCTTTATGAATGCAGTCACATCTCCATATCTTTCTCCGTTTCCATCTTCTCCTATTATTGTTAAACTATAGTTTGAGTTGGTTCTCAGGAAATCTAATACAGGCATAATATCTATTTGATGTTGCAATTGAGCTACAACAACCAGATTGAATTCATTTTTATTCATCTCTGTTTGGGGAACTACACCCGTTAGTTTATCTTCCCAGCGACTAGTATCCCAACCAAGAGGGAGGAAGACGGATGGAGTGTTTTTTGAGTAACGGCGCAACCAATTGACAAATGATGGAGCTGTATGAAAAGTATAAGTATAGCGTTTTAAAGAATTCCGAAGAAAAATATTACAATAGTAAGTAAACACTTTTTTTCTAAACTTGTGATTTATCTGCAATGCATCAGGCCAGATGTCTTGAATATCCAAATATATTTTACTACCCTTTATTAGCTTAATTAATGAGACAAAAAATATCAATTCTACTGGCCGTGAAGGGATTATTATTGAGTCCGCCTTTTTGACTCTAGATATCAATCTAATAAACAATATTGATGAGAATAGAAAATTAGATATTAACCTTCTAATTGATATATTGCCACTATATCCTAAGACATGCCATACAATTAGTTTATAAGGACATATGGTTTTCGCTTCAAAAATTTCCTTAATTGTAAATCTTCTTTTTTCAGCATGATAAAAGTCAGTTGTGTAATACTCAATCTGCGCCCCATTTTTGTGTAAAAAGTTTGCGAAATCCGGGAAACGGTTACCCCTCTTAGTCAGGACTGATTCTGTAGGCCCAATTAGTAAGAATTTTTTGTTATGCACTGTCTTTTATGTTTCTGTTTTTTAAGGTCAATTATTAATCAGTTCCGCATATGTCTTGAGGAACTCATTTGCGATAATCCCAACCTCGTATTTCTTATGCGCGTCAGCAGAAATCGTTCTGCGTAATGATCTGATTGTGCCTATTTTTTCAGTCGCCTCATACATGGCATGTACTAGCTCAGTGGAATTACCCGGATTGACTTTTATACCATTTGTTTCATTTATTATCTCGTTAATGGCACCAACTTTTGTTGAAATAACGAATAACCCGGAGGCTAATGCTTCTATAACTGATGTCGGGCATCCTTCTGTATGTGATGGAAAAATGAAAATATCAGCCTGGGAAAGCATTTCAAATTTTTTCGGACCTAAAATTCGACCGGCAAACAACACCTTTTCACTCAGGCCATTATCTTGTACCATTTTTTTATATCCTTCAAACACTCCAGGTTTGTCCTCATGACCAATTAAAATGCAACTAAAATTGCTATAGAGCTTATTATATTCTTTTATTGCTGTCACAAGTTCATCAATGCCTTTTAGTTTTGAAATCCTACCTAAGAAAATGAACCTAATCACGTGATTATCCTCATGGTTGGAATAAACATTTGGAATAGTCTCCCTTACGAAAAATGTGGATGTGATTTTGATCTTTTCCTCATTTAAGCCCAATGTGACCAACTTTGTTTTGAATTCATTTGCCAGGACGTAAATAATATCGCTTCTGTTAAATAACACCAGGAGCAGCCTTTTAAAAACTCTGCTGTCTGCTATCTCAGTGTAGAAATAATCTTTCCAACCATGTAATACTAAAACGATCTTTTTCCTAAACACCCATTTAGCAATAAATCCAACAATACTATCCCGTAAAATTGGAATAGGGATAAGCGATGGATTAAGCTGTACAATCTTTATATTTTTATTGACAACAAGTTTGATCGTAATTCTTATCACATCATAGCAATAATAAAATGGATACAAAATTTTCTTTAGAACGGGATAATAGAATAAACTCATCCTGGATCCAATCACAACGGGTTGCAAGACCACCCCGCCACCTTGTTGGTTTATAGAATTTATAAGGCCTCTATTGAATTCCACCATGCCCCCCTCATGATCCATTGGATTTCCAAGTATTAATACCTTACTTTTCATTTAAAATACTTCTACATAATAATGCTGGCTCTCTTTGCAACTGCTAAGATGGTCTTTGCTGGTTGGACAATGTGTTATCCAAGTTAATCGGTTATGCTGGGAAGAGGGGAGCTGGGGAATATTCATGGACATTCCCAATAATAATGGTTCACATAATAATTTGGATGAAAATAACATTTAGCTAGAAAAACCTCTTCGGTCTAATATAATGATCGGACGCACGCTACAGGATTTAAAAAAGGTGCCTTGATGATGATATCATGTCTTTTATGTTTTCTATTAATGATGATTTAAGGACTATTTGAATAAACGCTGCTAGTTCTGAAATACCTAATATCTCTTTTGCCTTAAAATCCACTGTCTGTATAAGAACATAAGATATTCTGTAGATTCGTTCATATAATATGCCCACTCGCCATTATACTGCACCTTTCTGCCGCCAGAGCCATTTTTAAATAGATATACTGAATCTGTGGTATTATTACTGGGGGGGATGCGTCCAAAGTCAAATTTTAGTTTTTTCTCTCTTTTCAATAAATTCAATAAACTATCCATTAAAAAATAGGTGGCTCCACATTCACGGGCTTCATTCGAATTTGCGGCAAAGACATCTGAGAGATAACGATTATGTTCATGAATAATCCGTGCAGCAATAAGTTTATCTTCTCCGTTTTTTATTATGAAAGTACGCATGTCTCTTGATGCTAATAATTCTGACAATGATATCGGTTCCAATTGGTATTTCAATTTTTTTAGATCAGACATTTCTTTAAACATTTGAACAATGATGCTAATCATTGTATCATCAAGCTCTTTCAATTCAGAGAAAACCAATCCGAAATCTTGTGCTTTTTTCAGGTTTCTTCGCCAATTTCTATCAAAATTAAAAGGCGCATCCAAATTAATTT
>JAAZCB010001108.1 GCA_012513545.1 Clostridiaceae bacterium | reverse complement strand
ACAGATTGCAAGACAACACTATTCCTGATATAGATAACCTTTAAAGGATTATTCTCGTTCTTTTTTACTCTAACTGCTTAACTCTTCCCAAGAATCAATTCTATAATAAGGGTCTTCAGGATTTATTTTTATTAAAGGAAATACTGGAGGCGGTTGAGCAGTTACTCTCTCATCATAATGATAGTTTTTGACATAACCTGTTAATTGCGCCCCTGTTTTGGAGTTAAAAGTTCCTACAGCACCACGGTATTGTTGGATTATTCCTCCCCAAATGGTAAGAGTGCCTTTTGAACTTCCAGAATTATAATTCTCCACAGAAAAAGAGTCGTTAAAAGACATAATAGTTGCATGTATCTCCATATTCTTAGGCGCATCAGAAGCAACTTTTATGCTATTTGATGCTACCAGCCCAAGCATACCGGTGCAACTTGGATTATTAGGAAGCGTATTGTATAAAACCTTAGTTTTAATAAGCATATCCCCTTCAGTCGCTATTGTTAGATGGTCGTGAACTTTGGCATCGGTAAGTTTATTATTTATTAAAGGACCTTGTATGTCAAGATTATTTGTAGAATAAATAACCCCAAAAGTATCTATAGTAAAAGATCGTGTAACCGTTCGTGTTTTCTCTTTTTTGCCGTCCATATATTTTTCCACATAAGAATATGTAACGGTATGTCCGTTAAGGGTAACAGGAACCGATGGGTTAAGGGTTTTATCAACATTTATATATATGCCTTCATCTATGGCCGCATCTTTCAAATCCTGCATATTTACCATCTCGTTCATAGATATTTCCCGTGCCCCCAATTTATAACCTGCATTGAATTGTGGATTATTATTTACACCGGAATAATAATTAAAAGAACTTGCCGTGCTAGTAACTCGGCCATGAAAAGTCGGTTTCCCGCGAATATTTATTCTGCTGTTGGAATGGATAGGTCCATAAAGAATATCATTATCTGTAAACCAAATTGTATCTCCACCCGGTCTGGTTTCATTATTTGAATAATAAGCAAATCTTGCAAAAGTTCTTACAGTCGCATTTATTTTTATTTTCTTTGTTATGGTTTTTGTTCCTTTCTCGGTAGGCACATCTACACTTCCGACAGAGTCAATCAAATATCCACCCGGATTATATATACTTGGAGGTGTTATTGTAACACTGTATTTACCTATATCAAATTGCTGTTCTTCAAAGGGTTGAAACGGTTCTCCGTATCTGTAAGGGTTCTTCCAATTGTTAGGCGGCAATTCTTTTTCTAGCCACGCTTTCCCATGCTCAGCGCCTGCTTCCGCTATCCAAAAAGCGCTTGCAGGATAAATATTTTTATGACTGAAACTTCGTTCCTCTCGCGACAGATAAAGGAACGCAAAGCCCATAATGGTTAATATTAACCCAAGTATCAAAACCATTGAAAGAGCCAAACCTTTTTTACTGTTATTCATTGTACACCTCTCTCAAACCATAATTACGCATATCAACCGTTTTTTCTGATACAAATTTTTCGTTTCCTTTCTGCAAAACCATCTCTACCCGCACTCCGCCATAAAGGTCTTTACCGTCTTTATCTTGGTCAAAAAAAGTAAGAGAGTGAAGAATGTTAGAAATTAATGCCTTTTTCGCTTCATTGTTAGTGATATAACTTAAGTCATTGTTATCTTTGTAAAAGGTCTTCTCCCATATAAGATTCCCATTTATATCTTCTCTTGTCAATTTTAACTTTTGTCCATTATCAAGTATTTCCACTTCTT
>JAAZCB010001107.1 GCA_012513545.1 Clostridiaceae bacterium | reverse complement strand
TCAAGGTATAAATACTTCCTCTTAAATTTATAAGTCCTTCGACATAGGAGGGTACATCGGGTACTTTAAATATTTCCTGGCTGTATATAATTTCCAGGACTTGACTGATCTTAACTGCAAAATACTCATCACCTATTTTGAAAATGACGTGTTTTTGGGACATAAAAATTACCTCCAGGAGATTAATGATTATTGGCTGATTATTGGCTGATCTATAATGTTAACATTCAGTGGCGGTTTGAGGTTGATAATTAAGTGCGGATAAGTCACACCATTTTAGAGTAGTTGATAAAAAACATCATTAAGATATAAAAGGAATAAAATCACGAAAAAAGAATTAATAAGAATTACATGAATTTCTTAATTATATTATATCAGGTTTCTATTAAACTGGCAACTTAAAGCTTTGTAAGCAGGACAAAACAAAAAAGCTCAATATTTATAAGGAATATTGAGCTATATATAGAGAATTCTTATAGTCGACACATAAAAATTACATAATCATACAAGGAATGGTGGTTATGTCATTTGGAATTTACTATGCAAAAATAATGGAAGCAATTTCTCCCCAATGTTTTTTCAATAGTTCTTCATATTTTTTTTGGAACATGGTACGGTGACCTTCTTCCCATTCAGCGAGATTCTGCAAAAACTCAGATGCTTCCTTGTTATCAACTTCTTTTGCGGCATTTTTGTAGAACAAATAAAAGTCATTTTCCATTAAGTAAGCCATACGTATTACTGATAAATCTGAAAGCTCTTTTTCTTTCTCTTCAATAATATCGGAGTTACTTGAAATTATTGAGGGATCTACTTGAGTGAAATTATTGTCTACAACCCATGATATTGTTATTGGCGGTTCTTTATATTCCAATAATTCATATTTTGATTTTAAAAGGTTGTAGTGATTTTTTTCCATTTCGGAAAGATCTTCGAAGAGTTTTTTGATGGATTCAGATTGAACCTTATCCATATAATGGGAATAAAAAACTTCTGCATCCTTTTCCATTCTCATTGCAAACTTCAGAATATTTTTAATTTTGTCCATACCGACACCTCCGGATATTTTAGGTAATGAGCTAAAAAAATAATTGCTTATGCAATTGCTTATTTAAGTTCGTTATCAATAATACCCGTAATATGAAATTTTTAAACAACATATATAATAATAATGCTGACTAACAATATTCAATTAAGGAATATTGATAATCAGCATATTTTTACTGGCTATGAGTTACTGCCTTGCTGCGTATTCTCAAATTTCCTAATCACAATGAAAATCCAAGAATCCCGATGGTTAAACGGGTCCCGAAGCTTATTTAACAGGAATTTGAGAAACACTATACTAGGATCTGTAACTACCGTTAATTTTTACATAGTCATAGGAAAAGTCACAAGTCCACATCCTGTCAGATGAGTTACCTCTTTTTAAGTTTATTTTTATAGTAACTTCTTTTTGCTTCAGAATTTCTTTTGCTTTAGCTTCGTCGAATTTTAAAGCAGTACCATTGCGACATACCATAAGATCGCCTATGAATATGTCGACCAGATTAGGATCAAAATCAGCGCCGGAATAACCCGCTGCAGTAATTATGCGTCCCCAGTTTGCATCTTCGCCGAATATTGCTGTCTTTACAAGAGGGGATTTTGCTATTGCACTTACAACCTTATATGCATCATCAGCATTCATGGCATTATCAGCGATGACCTCAACAAGCTTGGTTGCACCTTCGCCGTCTTTGGCAATCATGCGTGAAAGATTTACGCATACATACTCAAGAGCTGACTTGAAGTTGGAATACTCTACATCTTCCTTTACAATACCTGAATTTTCAGCTGCGCCATTGGCAAATACAAGTACCATATCACAAACGCTGGTATCTCCGTCAACAGAAACCCTGTTGAAGGTGTGGCTTACAATTTCCTTGAAAGCTTTGTTCAATAATCCTCTGGATATATTTACATCAGTGGTTATAATGCCTATCATTGTAGCCATGTTTGGATGGATCATGCCGGAACCTTTAGCCATGCCTCCTATTCTCACTCTTTCTCCCTGAATCTCAATATCAACAGCTATTTCTTTGGGCACGAGGTCTGTAGTCATTATTGCTTGACAAGCTTCGCCCCCGCCCTGTTCGGACAGGGCTGAGATTGCAGCTCTGATACCTGAACGAACTTTAGGCATATTTAACGGCAAACCTATTACTCCGGTAGAGCCTATGAGTATATTTTCCTTGTCACAATCGAGAAGCTCGGCAGCAAGCTGAGCCATGTCCCTTGCATCTTTCTGGCCTTGCTCTCCAACACATGCATTTGCATTTCCGCTATTTATTACTACCCCTCTGGCATATCCGCTTTTAATATGTTCCATTGTCAATTGCAGTGAGTGACCCTTTACAGTATTCGTTGTAAATACTCCTGCCGCAACTGCAATATCATCCGAACATACAACAGCCAGGTCTTTTTCACCGTTCTTTTTCAAGCCGCATGCTGTACCAGATGCTTTAAATCCTTTTGGAGCTGTTACTCCCCCGTCTATAATATTTATCATATGCTTCCACTCCATTTATAAATTTGTTTATGTATTGTTGTATATAAATCTAAAGTATACTTTACTTAAGATTTTCATAGACATGTAAATTATACATAAATAATGAAGACGATTCAAGCTGGAAAAAAATACAAAATATTCATGAATACATAAAACAAGCATAATAAACTTGCTTGAAGAAATACAAGCATGCAAGCATAAAAAAGGGAATATAGACCTATTTATATAAGAATAAAAGTATTATATAATTAAGTAAATTATATAGGTTTAGAGAAGGACCTTAAATGAAATTTCTTTAAATTCATAAACATTTTTTTGCAATTCAAGAAAAGCAACTACCCGGTTATTGCGAGCAGAAGTTCCTTTTTTTCCAGATAAAAATAATTGAAATAATAGTTTTTACAGGTTATAATTATGAAGATTCTTAGCATGGTTTATCAGCTTTATGTCTAGTGAAGGGCTATTTGTGTAAATTAAGCTTTTTATGTGGTGTATTGACACAA
This sequence comes from Clostridiaceae bacterium, assembly GCA_012513545.1. The sequence continues at coordinate 4,418 of JAAZCB010001107.1, read as the reverse complement.
AATGTTTGTGAAGTATCTATTACGGGTATTAATAAAGGTTGACAACAATTGAGTAGTTAGAACATCGGAGTATTCTCAAATTTAAGAAGGGGATGGTCAAATGTCCGAGGCGAGAAAGGTTATTAAAAAACAGGTATTACCATTATTACCTCTAAGGGGCTTAACAGTATTCTCTTATATGATTTTACATTTTGATGTAGGCAGGGCTAAATCAATTAAAGCTTTAGAAGAAGCAATGATAAATAATCAATTGATTTTTCTTGTGACACAACGATGCAAAGAATGATTCACCAAACACTGAAGATATATATAATATTGGGACCATATCAAAGGTTAAGCAGCTCTTAAAGCTTCCCGGAGATACAATAAGAGTTCTTGTTGAGGGGATAAGCAGAGCTGAAATAGGTGATTTTACACAGACTGAGCCGTTTTTCATGGCAGAAGTAATAGAAAAAATCTATGTGGATGACGAAGAGAGCAGGATAGAGATAGAGGCCTTAAAAAGGAGAGTATTGTCGACTTTTGAAGAATACTCCAAATTAAATACCAAAATATCTCCTGAAACCGTGCTTTCAGTAATGAGTATTGAAGACGCTGATCAGTTGACGGATATAATAACCGCAAATCTGGTTCTTAAGGTAGAGCAAAAGCAGGAAATACTAAATGAATTTTTACCAAAAGACAGGCTTCAAAAATTGTTGGAGACTCTACTCAAAGAAATCGATATTATGCAGATTGAGAAGGACATAAACATAAAGGTTAGAAAACAAATTGACAAAATGCAGAAAGAATATTACCTAAGAGAACAGCTTAAGGCCATACAAAATGAGCTCGGTGATAAGGAAGGCGTAACCGGTGAGGTTGAGGAATACAAGAAAAAACTAAGAGAAGGTAATTTCAGTGAGGAAGTTGAAAAGAAAGTGCTCAAGGAATTGGACCGTTTGCTGAAAATGCCATCTGGCTCAGCAGAAGGTTCTGTTATAAGGACATATCTTGACTGGATATTTGATCTTCCATGGAGCAAGACTACTGAAGAGATAATTGACTTAAAAAGAGCTGAAGATGTACTTGATGAAGACCATTACGGTCTTGAAAAAGTTAAGGAAAGAATTATAGAATACCTTGCAATAAGGAAGCTCAAAAATGACCTGAAAGGCCCTATCTTGTGTCTGGTTGGACCTCCTGGTGTAGGTAAGACCTCAATAGCAAAGTCTATTGCTCGTGCCCTGAACAGAAACTATGTCAGGATGTCTTTGGGTGGAGTAAGGGATGAAGCTGAGATAAGGGGACATAGAAGAACTTATGTCGGTGCAATGCCAGGTAGAATTATTTCAGCATTAAAGCAGGCCGGCAGCAAGAACCCGCTTATTCTTCTGGATGAAATAGACAAAATGAGCAGCGACTTCAGAGGGGATCCTGCCTCTGCAATGCTTGAGGTGTTGGATAGTGAACAGAACAATACTTTCAGGGATCACTACATGGAACTTCCTTTTGACTTATCCGATGTGTTGTTCCTGACAACGGCAAATAATCTTGAGACTATACCAAGACCGCTTTTGGACAGAATGGAAGTAATATTTATATCAAGCTATACGGAAGAAGAAAAAGTAAATATAGCAGTTAAGTATCTTTTCCCAAAACAGATTGAAGCACACGGGCTTTCAAAAGGCAGTCTTAAAGTTGATGAACAGGCTGTCAGGGAAATAATAAACTGTTATACCAGGGAAGCTGGTGTAAGAAACCTTGAAAGGCAGATAGCAAGTTTATGCAGAAAATGTGCAAGAAAGATTGTAGCTTCAAATCAGAAGTCCATAAAGATTTCGGCGGCAAGTATTGAAAAGATACTTGGAACTAAAAAGTACAAGTATGACAAGGCCAATGAAAAGGACGAGGTTGGTATTGCAACAGGATTGGCGTGGACTCCGGTAGGAGGTGATACCCTATCAATAGAAGTTACTCTTATGGAGGGTAATGGAAAACTTGAACTTACTGGTCAGCTTGGAGATGTAATGAAGGAATCTGCCAGGGCGGCAATGAGTTTTATACGCTCAAAGGCAGAGTTGTACCGCATTGAAAAGGATTTCTACAATAAATTTGATATTCATATACATGTTCCGGAAGGAGCGATTCCAAAGGATGGCCCTTCTGCAGGAATTACCCTGGCAACTGCGATGGTTTCAGCACTAACCAGCATACCTGTAAAGAGGAATGTTGCAATGACGGGGGAAATAACCTTAAGGGGCAGAGTGCTTCCTATAGGCGGACTTAAGGAAAAGGTTCTGGCTGCTCACAGAGCGGGTATTGATACTATTATTATACCTGGAGACAATAAAAAGGATCTCGATGAAATTCCTGATGTTATAAGAAAGAAAATTAAGTTTGTTGTGGCAGAAGATATGGAAACTGTATTAAACACAGCCCTTGGAAAGAATAGACATAAAAATGCAGGTAGGGAAAACATTGGAGAAGATAAGGTTGTAATACCTAAGAATTCTGACCAGGTGAGTGATTTAAATAATACGACGGCTATTATAGAACAGTAGTTTTAAGAAAATAATTAAAAAATATTGTTTAACGAACTGCTCAAGTGCTTTAACAAGATGCACATAATTTATTCTATGGCTGTTTGATGCTATTTTTTATTGATGAATCAATAGTATTAGGCAGCAATAGAATAATTAGAGCAGTTTTTTTATGTGCAAATCCTGCAATTAACCACATCATTAATGTCCTGGAACAATTGCTTGAAGTAATGAGGAAGACAGATACCTGCCTTGTAATATCGTAAAAAATAAATTGCATATTATATGATTTAAATGTAAAATAAAGAACAATAAGTGTCAATTATTGTATGAGGTCAACAATGGGCAAACAAAAAGTTCATTTTAGTAATATTAAACCCTTCATTCAAATAGGATTAGCAGGAGCTTGTTTTTATTCAGTTTTTGGACTGGTGTATCTTTTGTATGATAAATTTCATGAAGTAATGAGCATTGCAAATTATCTTACATGGCACAATGCATTTGAGTTTACAAGTGTGCTTGTTTCTCTGTCGGTATTTTTAGTATCCTATTACTCTTATGAGCAAACGGGAAATTTAAGGTCTGCTTTTATGGGAAGCGTTTTTTTTACAATGGGAATGATAGATGCTTTTCATACTTTGAGCTTTAAGGGAATGCCGGCCTTCTTTATAGAGAATGATACCGCCAACAGGGCCACTACTTTCTGGATTACTGCAAGATATATCGGTGCCATAGGCTTTTTGACTGCAAGTTTTATAAAACAGGAAAAGAAGTCTCAGGTAAAAAAAGGCGTTTTTGTTGTGATACCACTTATTATAAGCATATCAGCACTTGTGCTGTTTACCTATTTTCCCTCTGTTCTTCCTCCAATGTATGCTGAGGAAACAGGACTTACCGCCTGGAAAGTTTATTCCGAATTTATTATAATAGCAGTGTTAATAATTGCTGCTGCCAGATTTATATTTGAATACAACAAAACTAAAGAACGTCATACTTTTTTATTTTCAATATCCCTTATACTTAAAATATTCAGTGAAGCTGCATTTGTCCTTTATTCCAGCATATATGACATATATAACTATCTTGGTCATATATATAAATTCCTGGCGTTTTTCATAATATTCAGGGTTATTTTTATCAGCAATATTAAAAAGCCTTATTCTGAGCTTAAGGAAGCTGAGCAAAAGCTCAGGAGCTATGCAGACAACCTGGATATTCTTGTTATGGAAAGAACCCTTGAGCTTAAAAAGCTTAACGATATGCTTTTAGAGGATCTGGAATATGCACGTGATATACAGAAGGCAGTATTTTCATCGAAGCTTCCTGAATATGAGGAGGTAGCCTTTGAGGTTAAATATTATCCTGCAGAGAGAGTAAGCGGGGATTTTTATAACATTTTCAAGATCGACAGTGATAACATAGCCTTTTATATTGGGGATGTGTCGGGTCACGGTGTTCCTGCAGCCATGCTGACAGTTTACCTGAACCAGACAGTGAAGATATTGATGGATAACGAGATGAAGAATATGCTTAGTCCCGCAGATGTGCTTAACAGCCTGTATGTAGCATTTAATTCAACAAATTTCAAGGAGAATGTATACATAGTTATGCTGTATGCTGTATATAACCTTAAGGAAAGGAAAATTGTATATTCATCAGCAGGGCTTAATGTTCAACCCATTCTGATTAAGTCCTCCGGAGAGCTTTCTGACATTAAACTTAATGGATTTCCCATATGCAAATTCATTGAATATTATAGTGAAAAGTATGAAAATTCATACTTGATACTTGAGAAAAATGATAAGATTTTATTCCATACTGATGGACTTGTTGAAGCTCAAAACCGTTCAAAAGGCTTTTATAGCGATAATAGGCTTAAAGCCTTGATTAGCGCTA
>JAAZCB010001106.1 GCA_012513545.1 Clostridiaceae bacterium | reverse complement strand
CGGAGGCAAAAGCAGACATTATTATAAATGAGGACTATAATTCAACTGGATTTGGAGAAGTAAAAAAGGTTTATCTGGCTATATCAATGGAGAAAGAGAAAAAAGTCAAACCTGTTATAAAAGTAGAAAGGGTTAATGTTGGAAAAAGTAATGAAAAAAAGATAAATGAGCCTTTAGTGGAATTAGAGATTGATAAAAATATAAGAAAGGAGATAGAAGAAAAAGTAGAGCGTATGCTTGGTACAAAAAGGGAGAATATTGTTATATCTCTTGCTAATGAATGAGGAGGCACATATGAAAATACTGGAGAAAATAGTTCAATACATAAAAAAATACCTTAAAAAGAATAAGAACAGCAAACTTGGTGAGAATCTGGTAATATTTATAATAATCGGGATTATAATTATTATTGCCGGGAGAACTTTTTTTGACAACAGCGGAAATAAAAAAATGCAGACTGATGATATGCTGCCTGTTGAAGAATCAGGAGCAGCAATGGTTCAGGGCAAGGTTGCCAGTGATGAAAAAACAGATATAGAAACTGACCTGGAGGAAGTTTTGTCCCAGATTAACGGTGCAGGTAAAGTAACAGTGATGGTAACATACTTTTCAGGAAAGGAGCTGGTTCCATACTACGACACTAAGAGAAGTGACAACCAGACTGATGAAAAAGACAGTACTGGAGGAACGAGGAAGCAGACTCAGGGAAGCTTTGAAAGTATCCTTGCATATGAGGAGGTGAATAATGGAGTAAAAAAGCCTATTATTGTCAAGGAAATGTATCCTCAGGTAAAAGGTGTTGTTGTCATTGCAGACGGTGCCACAGATATGGTTGTAAAGGAAAATCTTATGAATGCTGTTAAAGTTCTTTTGGATGTTCCGTTACACAGAATACAAATTTTTCAAAGAAAAAATTGAAGATAGTAATTATTTTCAGGCATATTATAAATTTGTACAAAAAAAAGAAATAAATTATAAGAATGAATAATATATATAAAGTAAAAAACAGTTTACTATAAAATTTCATTATGATGAAGGGGGATTTCTTATGATGGTTTTAAAAAGAAGGCAGATTGTAGTTTTATCTTTGATTCTGATGATTGTAATAGCAGGTTTAATACAATTGAGTTACAACAAAGGAAATAATATTAATAGTGATGAATTCGCTGTGAATGAAACAACGGCAAAGGATGTTGATACGCCCAAGCTTGGGGGTGCAGCATTTGTAGATAATAGCACGGGATCAGCAGGTAACGGTACTCAAATTACAGATAAAAAGGACACTGATAAAAAGGAAAAAGATGATAAGAATAAGGATGAAAAGACTAATGATAAAAAAGCTATTCAGGCATCAAAACAAGCTGATGACTTTTTTGCACAAGCTAAAATACAAAAGGATATTGTTAGGGCACAGGATACAGAGACACTAAAGGAAATTACGGAGAGTGCCGACGCAACTGATATTATGAAAAAAGAAGCTTCACAACAGATGATGAAAATAATAACTAACTCTGACAAGGAAATGAGAATAGAAACTCTAATTAAGGAAAAGGGGTTTAGTGATGTAGTGGTTTTATTTGCTGATAATGGCAGTATTGATATAGTTGTAAAAGCTCCTGCACTTTCAACTCTTGAAGTTGCTCAGATTGCAGAAATTGCATCCAGACAGGCAAATGTTGATATGAATAATATTTACATAAGAAAAGAGTTTTAAGATAATAAATGACTGTGCATACTAAGATTAAAGCAACTTAGTATATGTTGCCAACTTATTTGCGTGATGATATAATAATTAATGTTTGGCAGGTTTATATCGTGTTGCAGTAAAGGAGGCTTATGCTTTGGAAGAAATCAATCAGGATAACTTAATTGATATGGGTTCAGTTAAAATTTCAGAAGAAGTTGTTGCCATAATTGCCGGTATTGCTGCAATGGATGTTTCAGGAGTAGCAGGAATGAGTGGTGGAATCGCGGGAGGAATCGCAGAAATACTCGGGAGAAAGAACCTTTCAAAAGGTGTTAAGGTTGAGGTAGGAGATAAAGAAGCAGCAATTGATTTATATATAATTGTAGAATACGGTTGCAGGATTCCTGATGTGTCCTGGAATATTCAGGAAAAGGTCAAGAGTGCTGTAGAAACCATGACAGGGCTTTCTGTGATTGAAATTAACATACACGTTCAGGGTGTCAATATTGAGAAAGAGCATAAGAAGGAACCCAATGATGACACTTCAAGAGTTAAATAGACAAAATAAAGGTATTACTTTAAATGTTTTCGGAGAAAATAAAAAATGAACCCTATAGGGTTTATTTTTTTAATGAAATAAACTATAATGTAATCTATAAACTAATGAAAAGTGTAAAGAGGTGACTTCCTGTTATGAATATTATATTTAGAGTAATGCTGGCTTTTTATGCTTTTTGCTTGACCGTAATTTCACTTGTT
>JAAZCB010000098.1 GCA_012513545.1 Clostridiaceae bacterium | reverse complement strand
GGTATATTTTTTACGTATACTCTCTATGTACTTGCTCACTTTTTCATCATAATTAGGATATTTATAACTAAATGTTTCTGCAATAAAGTGGGACGTTTCTCTAAATAATTCAATACTAGTATTAAGTGCTTTCCACATTTTTTGATACGAGCCCATATCATAAGTAGATAAAATGTTATTCCACATTTCTTCAGAAATATATTCTTTTAAGAACTTATCCGATTTTCCTATGCTTACAGAAAAACCTGTTTCCACTCCAACCTTCCAACGCAACATGGTATGCAAACTTGGACGAAATGCATGATTCATGATATCAATAGCAAAGAGAATTTCCCTTCTTGCAAGACCTTTTACAACATATGTAGATGTCATCCAAAACTCATTACAACAGTCATCAAATGATTGTTCACTTGGCTTATGAATGTGGTACAAGCAATCTGTCGGAATAACTGCATTCTGAATAAGATTATCCTTATCCAACAAGACTTCAACGAGTCCATCGTTATTTTTGAAATAATCTTCATATTCGTTAAGTGGAATAAGTGTAAGGTCGATTTTCGTACCGTCTTCAAAAATCATTAGATATGAATACCAATTACCCAGTTCTGGAGGATATAATTCCATGGCTTCTGGTTTTTGCATAATTATCCTTTCACCAAAGTAACTTAACCAATCATCATTTTTCTTGAAATCATCCATATCTGTAACAAAATAACTAAAATCATAATCTTGAAAATCATCCTTCGGAATATTTCTATTTGTTCGTGACCCCTCAAGAGTAAAGAGTCTAATTTTTTCACAATTAAGAGCAAAATTCATCCCTAAATCCATCATTTCTTTCTTACTTCTCAATGTTATCACCTCAATAGACTGTTATAAAAATGTATTGCAACGCCTTGAGCCCATTAAACGATTCTATCACGAAAAGGGGAGAGAACATCAGGAGCATTCAAAGATTGTATAAAGTGACGCCAGACTTTATATCATTAATCAATAGTCAATGAAAAAAGGAAATGAAAAGATTGCATCTTCCTGAAAATCAACAAGACCTATATGACTTCTACACGGATATTCAGACAGGAACTCTTGATAATCGTTAGGGGTTAAAAAGACTCATACAAGTCGCTGAAAACTGTGGATTTAATATTATTGTCGAACGAAAAGTTCAGAAACACATAGAATTACTAGCGAGGATATATCTAAACAGCACTATAATGACTTTGTAGTACGATACACGAAAAGCTGCAACAACTAGAGTTAGAAAAAAAGAGAGGGCAGAAAGTCAAGAATCAAGTAAAATATCTGCCATCAAAGAACAACTCACAGTTTTTTTACAGTTCAACAGGTTAACATCCGAGATATTACTACGTTTCATTGATAATACCGAAAACAAAGTTGTTAAGAATTACTACAAGTTTACACAGGTTGAGGGGTTATAATCCCCCTCAATCTTTTTTTAAAACTAACTGTGAAACGCACTCCACGTGGAACGATAGCATCAGATTGATGTCGGGTACTTTTTATACTGATTTTCCGTGCAAGGGAACAGGTCGATAGCAGTTTATATGAGTTATTCCGTTCGCGGGAACAGGTCAACTGTTTTTATCCGTTCGCAGGAACAGGTCAATCTACTCTCACTCAAAACCCGCCGCTTCTACTGGAAAAGGCTGATAATATTGATACAATAAAAATTAATTCCGGTAATCAAAAGCACAGGTATAATCGTTTGCGAGGGTATCCCACATATCACTAAATATAGTAATGCATTCATTTGTAAAAAAAGTGCGCGTTCTATTGCCTACAGCAGTATCGGCATTGATTTATAAGCTGCTGATAAACGTTGTTATATCGGTCCTTTCTTTTCCAAGAGCGTGGTCGGTGATGTCAATCGCCGGTTGAAAAATACTCAAGTTTCCCTCAAAGTGATTAAACTCATTTATCAGCGTTTTCTTAGAAGTAAGTCTGATACGATTTCGAATCTGTGAGATGTCGTTTTCATCTGGATATGCTGCGTTAATTATTTGACCTAACTGCTTATACTGATTCGTATCAATGCAGAATTTTTCAACCAGTTTCTTTTCCACCAGTAATCGCAAAAATAAATAAGTAAACGAATGTCGTAAGCCATTTCTCTGCAATAGAATGGTTAATGAATTTGTAGTG
>JAAZCB010001105.1 GCA_012513545.1 Clostridiaceae bacterium | reverse complement strand
ATCAGTGGTTCTCAAAAAACAGTTGTCGGGAAAGCATGTTATTTATGCAGTAGTTGATGATGATGGTTCTGGAGACGGAATGGTACGTGAGGTTAATGAAACCAATAATCAAACAAAGGGTGAATTTTTGTTTGATAGTAGCATATATACACCGACTCCAACATCAACACCAACATCAACACCAACACCAACACCAACACCAACACCAACACCAACACCAACACCAACACCCGAACCTATACAGGTTATGGATATAGATCCAGTTAAGGCATCTGAATTAATTAAAGATACACCAGAAGGTAAGCTTGTTATACTTGATGTGCGAACAACGCAAGAATATGCAGAGGGGCATTTAGAGAGTGCAATTAACGTAGATGTAAATTTAGGTTCGTTTGAAAATGAGATTAGTTCTTTCGATAAAGATAAGGTGTATCTATTATATTGTGCTACAGGTACACGAAGCACAAATGCTGCGAATGTGATGAAGAAAATGGGATTCACTGAAATATACAATCTAAACGGTGGTATAACAAGGTGGAAGAACGAAGGTTTTAAGGTTACAGATATGCCGGATATAACAAAACCGACAGGTGAAATTTTGTCTACAGCAGATACCGTTGTGGCAGGAGAATCTTTTACCATAACAGTAGAAGCAAGTGATAATATTGGTGTAACGAAAATAGAGACTTATTTTGATGGAGAGCCAATTACACTCGATGAGAATAATAAATATACATACATATCAACAGTGGGGAGAACTGTTGATATTACAGCAAAGGTGTATGACGAGGCAGGTAATGTACGAGATTTGCATAAAAGTGTAACGATAACAGATGATACAATAAAGCCTGTGGTCACTCTTAAGGTAGACAAAACTGAAGTGAATATCAGAGAGACTGTGAGTTTTACAGCAACTGCAACGGATAATGCCGGAGTAGCTAAAATTGAAGCCTTTTTTGAGGATAGAGAAATAACACTTGCTGAGGATGGCAGTGCAGCATTTGAGCCGACAGAGTCAGGCAGGCTTACTATAAATGTTTAAGATTATCAGGGAAATAAGGAGACAGCAGAAAGCTTTATAAAGGTAATTGAGACAGTCGAACCTGACGAAGACTATGAAAGACCGGTTGTCCAACTTGAAATGAGCTCTAATGTGGTTAATGTGGGTGATGCTGTTACAATAAGGGTAACATCTACCGACAACAATAGAGTGAAATCAGTTCAGGCAGAGGTTTATGGAACACCTGTTCCGTTGGACAATACTGGGATTGGTACATTTACATTAGATAAAGCCGGAATGTTTGAAGTTGTGGCAAAAGCATACGATGTATCCGGTAATGAAGGCTATGCAAGAAGGGAACTGCTTGTAAAAAATGCCGGTGATACTACACCGCCGGAAGGCTCTATCAAAAGCCCTGAGGATAATTCCAAAATATCGGCACCTATAGATATTATAGGAACTGCATATGATGAAAATCTAGCAAAATATGTACTTGAGTACTCTGAAAAAGGGAAGAACCAATATAGAAAGTTTGCAGAAGGTACCTCAAATGTCAAGGATGGGATATTAGGAAAGCTTGACCCTACAATGATGCGAAACGGGCAATATGATATCAGGCTGTCTGTCTATGACGGAGGAGGATATTTAGCTACCTATGTTGTTACATATATAATTGAAGGTGAACAGAAGGTAGGTAATTTCTCAATTGGTTTTGAGGATCTTACAGTTCCGGTTTCAGGTTTGCCAATAACAGTTTCACGTAACTACGACAGTCGAAATAAAACAAAGGGTGACTTTGGAATAGGCTGGACAATGGAGCTTCAGGATATACGTATCGATGAAAGTGTTGTGCCGGGACAGTATTGGGGGCAACAGTCAACTGGAGGTGGTTTTAGCACAACATACAGCCTTTATGAAAAGCAACCACATAATATAACTGTTACTTATCCTGATGGGAAAACAGATGAATTCACAATGTCACTTTCACTTTCTTTCCAGCCCTTTACGAGGATTCAAGAAACAAAAATAACTTTTGCTGCAAAGCCAGAAACTTATTCCAAACTTGAAGCCATAGATTTAGATAACACAGTTCTTGTGTTAGGTGATGGGTTTTATACTGATGATCTTGAATATTATAATCCAAATAGATATAGGTTGACCACAAAAGAAGGTATGGTATTCATTTTAAATCAGGAAAAGGGCGTTGAGAGCATAACCGATACCAATGGAAATAAAGTTACTTACGGTAGAGACGGTGTAATACACTCTGCAGGAAAAAGTATAACTTTTACAAGAGACAGTCAAGAAAGAATAGCAAAGATAACAGACCCTATGGGTAACAGTATAAATTATGAATATGATTATTATGGGGATTTGGTGAAAGTTACCGACCAGGAGGGAAACATCACAAGGTTTACCTATAATTCAAGCCATGGATTGGTGGATATAATTGATCCCCGTGGTGTAAAGGCAGCTCGTAATGAGTATGATGACGAGGGAAGAATTATTGCACATATTGACGCTGAGGGTAACAGGACAGAATATTCTAGAGATGTAGATGCAAGACAGGAAATTGTAAAGGATAGACTAGGCAACATTACAGTATACGAGTATGATGAAAAAGGCAATGTTTTGTGTACTATTAATCCCCTTGGTAATAAGACTACCTTTACATATGACGGCAACGGAAAAAAACTTACCGAAACAGATGCATTAGGTAATAAGTTCGAGTATAGTTATGATGCAAAGGGAAACCTTCTTAAGAAGACAGATTCCATGGGTAATTCCGTTGATTGCACGTATAATAGTGAAGGTAAAATACTTACTATAAAGGATCTTGAAGGAAACATAATTTCTAATACATATGATGATAAAGGAAATTTAAAAAAGGTTACAGATCCTCTTGGTAAATCAATTGAGTTCGGATATAACTCAAAAGGCCTTGCGACAAGCATAACTGACCAGTTGGGCAGAGTGGTGCAGGTTGCTTATGATAGTAGCGGAAATGTTGCAAGTACAACATACCCCGATGGAAATATAGTATCCTTCACTTATGATAACAATGGCAGGTGTCTGAGTACAACTTCGACAAGAACGACTACCGAAGGTAAGGTTTCGGTTACTACAATAAATACCTACGATAGCCTTGGCAATGTTATACAGACTGTTGACGGCAATGGTAATGTTTCTAAAGCTGAATACAATGAAATCGGAGAGGTTTCTGCGATGATTGACCGTCTAGGCAGAAGAACAGAGTATGACTACGATGTGTTTGGAAACCTTGCAAGGATCAAATACCCAGACGGAACGGAAGAAAGATTTGAGTACGATAAGGAAGGAAGAAATGTAGCAGCTGTCAGTCCAGAAGGTAAAAGAATTGAATTTAGTTATGACAAGCTCGGAAGGGTAATTAAAGAAATAAACTCGGACGGAGCATATAGTAGTATTGATTATGATGCATTAGGTAGAGTTGTTAAGGTAACAAATGAAAAGGGTTATTCAACAGAGTATAAATATGATGCTCTCGGAAGAAATACACAAGTAAAGGATGCCCTTGGAAATACAACTAAGTACGAATATGAAAACAGTGCAAGACCTAAGAAAATGGTTGATGCGAAAGGAAATGCCACAAGTTTCGAGTACGATGGAAATGGTCGACAGGTTAAAGTTATATATCACGATAATTCTTACATTGAAGTTAAATATGATGCAGTAGGAAATGTAATATCAAAAATCGATCAGGCTGGAAATACAACACTATTTGATTATGATAAAGCAGGAAACCTTGTCAAAATAACAGATGCTTTAAATAATGAAACGAGCTATGCTTATGATGAAATCGGGAACCTTTTATCAATTAAAGATGCAAATGGTAATGTTACAACTTTTGAGTATGACAATCTCGGAAGAATAACAAAAAGGACTCTTCCTTTGGGAATGTCGGAAAGTGTTGTATATGATGCAGAAGGTAATATAATATCAAAGACTGATTTTGATGGCAGTAAAATAAAGTATGAGTATGATGTGGTTGGACAATTAACAGTTAAAACCTTACCGGATAATTCTAAGGAATTATATACTTATACTAAAGACGGATATATAAGTACAGTTAGCGATAAAAGAGGAAAAACTGTCTTTGAGTATGATGTGGCGAATAGGCTTAAATCAAAGGCTGACCCTGATGGTAAGAAAGTATCTTACACTTATGACGCAGAAGGCAATATTGAGACAGTTATCAGTGGTGCTGGTACTGTAAAATATGGCTATGATGAAATGAGCAGATTGTCCACTGTAGAAGACCAGTGGGGAGGCATAGCAAAATACGAGTATGATGAAGTTGGAAACCTTGTAAAAGAAACAAAACCCAATGGCGTCATTGCAAAATACGGCTATGATACACTAAACAGATTGATTAAGCTTGAAAACATAAGAAGTGATGGAAGTATATTATCTTCCTACATTTATACGCTTGGACCTTCTGGAAATAAGTTAAAAGTCGTTGAAAACACAGGCAGAACTGTGAATTATGAATATGACAAATTATACAGGCTTATCAAGGAGACAATCAGCCAGCCTGATGAAGAAATAAGAAGCATAAGCTATACCTATGATGCCGTAGGAAACAGGCTTGAAAAGAAGGACGATGGAATTGTAACCGAATACAAATATGACAAAAACGACAGGTTGTTATCGGAAGGGGAAAGAACGTATTTATATGATAACAATGGCAATCTTATAAGTAAAAAAGATGACGACGAAACTACCGTTTATGAATACGATTATGAAAACAGGCTTGTGCTTTCTAAAACAACAACATTAAAAGGAATACAAAGGGTGGAATACACCTATGATGTTTTCGGGAACAGGGTACAAAAAGTAGTAGATGAAGTAAATATTACAAATTATGTAGTAGACTTGAACAGAGTATACGCTAGAGTGCTTGAAGAAAGGAATGCTGATGGCGGTTTGATTGCAGCATATGTACATAGTGATATTGGAGTAATTCTACAGTCAAGGAACGGAGTAAAAAGTTATTACCATTATGACGGGCATGGTAGTACAAGACTTTTAACCGATGGTGCACAGAGCATAACTGACACTTACACTTATGATGCTTTTGGAAATATAACAACTAGTACAGGAAACACAGTAAATGAATTTTTGTTCACTGGGGAGCAATATGATGCAAATATAGGATTTTATTACCTGAGAGCAAGGTATATGGACCCTTCAGTAGGAAGATTTGTAACGGCAGATCCATTTGGCGGATTTATGTTTGAACCGCTAAGCCTTCATAAGTATTTATATGCAAATGCTGACCCGGTCAACAACATTGACCCTTCGGGATATTTCTCCCTAGGTGAAGTTGTAACCAGCATGTCAATTCAGAACGTCCTAAGCTCTAGTGCTTTGAGATGCATAGGAATGTCTATTCTGAAGAATGCTGTAAAAGGCCTAGTAACAGGTATGGTTTTCGGTGGTGTTGATGCTT
>JAAZCB010001104.1 GCA_012513545.1 Clostridiaceae bacterium | reverse complement strand
TCATCATAGAACATCTCAGGGTTCATGGATAGATGATATGAAAATTCCGGCAAATCACAGACATGTTCTCTACGGAGCTCTTGTAGGCGGTCCGTCCAGCACTGATGCATATACTGATTCTGTTGGTGACTATATAGCTAATGAAGTTGCCTGCGACTACAATGCTGGGTTTACAGGCCTTATGGCAAAAATGTATGCCCTTTACGGTGGCAATCCTATCCCCGGGTTTACAGCAGTTGAAGAGGTACCTGACGATGAAATATATGTTACTGCTGCAGCGGGAGCAGAAAGCTATGGACAGTTGAGAGCTTATATCTACAATAAATCCGGTTGGCCGGCAAGAATGTGCGACAAGCTTTCCTTCAGATACTTTTTAGACCTTTCTGAATATGTAGCAGCAGGTAATGACCCCCAGCAAATTACTACTGAGATAATTTATTCTGCAGCATCATCGATAAAGGTATCAAAACCTATAGTATTTGATGAAGCTAAAAACATTTACTATATTGAAATTGATTTAACGGGAACAAAAATATACCCCGGCAGCAGCATGGACCACAAAAAAGAGATCCAGTTCAGGATTTCACCACCTTCTAATGCTACCTGGGACAGCTCTAACGACTTTTCTTTCAAGGGCATGAAATCAGCTAAGGAAGATGAGGCTGTAGAGGAAATACCTGTATATGACAACGGAATTCTTATATTTGGTAAAGATCCTAAGGGCAACGTTCCTAACCCATCAGTAAAACCTAGTTCTTCTCCATCTGTAAGTCCGAGCACATCGCCACAAAATTCCCCTGACCCTTCAGAATTCATAAAAGGCGATATAAACGGAGACGGAAAGGTTAATTCTACAGACTACACGCTATTAAGAAGGTACATATTAGGTCTTATATCAGAATTCCAGTATGAACACGGTGAAAAAGCTGCCGATATGGATAGCAACAACAAGATCAACTCAACTGATTATGCAGCTTTGAAGAGAACCATTCTGGGAATATATTAAGCTTTAAACACACCTGTTAAAAAGGAACAGCTTTGTTTCAGCTGTTCCTTTTTTATGCTGTTTATTTCAATTGTATTTTTAATCCTTTGATTTTATAACCATTAATATGCCGCTCTTTGTAGAAACTTCTGCATAACTGTCGGCAAATTCATTGCTTACGCCCCTGCCCTCTCCCATAACCAGACAATCATCCTTCAAAGGATACAAAAGGCCTTTTGTAGTTATACCCGTAACCTTCTGTGTAAGAGGAAGCAGTGTTATTTTGAAGCCTTCCTCTCTTTCCAATCTTATATTTCCGGAAGCGATAAATATCTCATTTTGTTCATTTACGATCCTGCCTTTAATTCCTTTGTCCATAATTTTTTTCAAAAGAAATATATTAGCCAGGGAATGATCCAGTCTTGTTCCCGTGCCTCCAATTATTACAATATTGTCAAAGCCTCTCTCTATTACAATATCAACAGCAATCTCAGTATCGGTAAAATCCTTGTCGAAACCGTATTTGAGCACTTCAACGTTCAAAGCTTTATAATAATCAAGGTCTTCTTGATTTATTGAATCGAAATCTCCCAAAAGAATATCCGGCTTTATACCGAATTTTTTAAGATGTGAAGCTCCTCCATCAGCACATACAACAAATTTAGCATCCTCAAAATACTTCTTATAATATGAATAGTCACATATACTCCCATTACAGACAACTATTGCAGTCATATACTCTCTCACCGGCCTTAAAACATTCTGAAATAAAAAACAGAATTTATCCCTTGTAAGCTTTCCCTTT
>JAAZCB010001103.1 GCA_012513545.1 Clostridiaceae bacterium | reverse complement strand
GCTGCTGACCAGGGTCACTGTGGAAGATGGTGCAAAGGTACTGATTACAACGCCATCCAGCACAAAATTCTATCGAATGGATGATGGACATGCCATATTGAAAAATGATTTCACTGTTCATGCAGGAGGCACTTTAGAGTATCTTCCGGAGTACAATGTTCCTTTCGCTGAATCAAAATCCTATCAGATAAATAATTTTTACTTGGACGAAGAAGCCGTTCTCATCGCATCTGACTTAGTGACGGCAGGCCGAATTTCCAGAGGGGAAGCATTCCAGTATAACTTGTATTCCTCTAAAACCAAGATTTATGTAAACGGAAAGTTGCTTGCTTATGACCATGGAACAATAGAGCCCAGCAAAATGAAGCTGGATACTCTCGGGATGATGGAGGGTTATTCATCAAACGGGAGCATTTATATTTATAAAAAAAATATGATGGATGCGTTGGCAGAGCAGATCAATACTATGGAAAATCATTGGGAAGATATTGGATTTGCGGCTTCGCAAGTGAACGACTCGCTTATGATTGTCAGATTACTAGGTCAAAATGTATCAGAGCTTCAAGATATTATGCATATTATATGGAACATCATACGGGAAAAACTTTTAGGCAAGCCAGCTGTAAGGATGAGGAAGTATTAATAGAACACTGCAAAAAGAGATGCTCTACTGACAGTTGACTTTTCACATCCAATTACATATTTGCCGTCGCCTTTAGCATATTATGAAATAAATGCGCATTGACGGATAGCGCCGCCATGTGAAAAACCCTATTATAATACCTGCTTTCAGCTCGTTAACCAAAATCAAAGAAATTGTATTGGTTTTGTATAACCCGGCAGGAAATTCGGGTGATTTCCTGCCTTTTTGGGTCTGAGTTAACCAAAAATGTAAGTTTGCCTCATTATTTGTATAACAAACCTCTGAATTGTTATACAAACATGCGATTTATTTAGTAATTTGGATAACTGGATAATTTGGTCAAAAACTATGAATTAACAAACGTTGATATTGCAACCCTTTTCATAAGGGTTCCATTTTCATACTATCTGTAGTTATACAAAACAACGGATATTTACTATTTTTAGTGTTTTAGATGACTCAATTCCATATTATGGATGTGGGAAAGGCTAAAATCTCTATCGGGTCATCTAAATTCAGTTTTCTCACGTGATTTAGGTGATCATGAGCCAATCGGGTGTTCGAATGTGGAAACCGGAAATAAATATTGTGGGGAATATTACCTATGCTATAATTAGGTGTGACATGGGGACGTTCCTTGTTTGTCACCTTTTTGTGTCAGGTGATATGGGGACACTTAAGAATATTGTTCAAGAGCGAAAAATCATGGTACAGCAGAATAGGACGGTGGATGATGAGATTACGTTTTTTATGGCAGTTAACAAAGCAGGTTTTTGGACTTTCCAGAGCTTCAATTAAATATAAAGGGAATTTACCGGACAAAGATACTTATACCGGCCTGGTCGAGTATTCGCTTCCTTTTAGAGGCAAATGGGTCGTCGTAAACGGTGGATATGATG
>JAAZCB010001102.1 GCA_012513545.1 Clostridiaceae bacterium | reverse complement strand
TATATGGCGAGGAAATTCCTGACGGGGAAATCGTTAATGCGACAGTTTCAGTAAGTACTGCAACGATTGATCTTGAAGATTATGCTGACAGTGATGAGATCTATACAGTTAACATAACTGCTACACCTTCCGGTTGCACCTTGTATGTAGAATCAATCGAATGGGGTGAAGATTCAGAATCCAGTGTTTCACGTACTGTATACGATATAGACGAAATAGCTATAAGTGATTTGCTTGGAACAGATAATCCTGAAATAGGAATCGGTACCATGAGGGCACTCTTTGGGGAAACCGTTACTGTAAACGGCAGACTCAGCAAATCAGGATATCAAACAAAGAATGTTAAACTTGTAATGAACCTTGGTGAATTGCAAGGTGAAGCATTGTACGACTGGGTTGACATCGAAAAGGACGGCACTACAATAATCGCAACCATCAAGTCGGGTCAGGAAAGCAAAAAGCTTGTAAGCATAGGTATTGCTACTTTCCTTATGACAGCCGTAGGTAAACTTCCTTCGGAAGTTAAGATAGGTGAGAATGAGTATATTGATGTTGCTAATGAGAACTATGAGTTCATTAAAGAATGTATTTATTACGAAGCATACCCTGAAGGATTTTTCCGGACTTTGAACGGCGGCAATGCATGGGGTGATGTTGAAATGAGTGACCTCGTAGGTATGTATCTTAAATTCAAGCTCGATGATGACAGCACTGAGTACACACTTGTAGTTCAAGAATAATAATTAAACAGCCAGGTTCAAGGTATCACATGCTATTTGCTGCATGTGATACCTTGACAGGCTTTACTATGATACCCTTATGGCTTTAGTGGAGGGAATATGAAGAAAATATTGATAGCAGTGCTAGTAGTTGTATTACTTTTATCAGGTGCTACAGTAGTGTTTTTATATAAACTCGGGGACAAAATATTGGAAGAGGTATTGGTTGCAGAGTTTATAGAAGACGGGGATATTCCTGAAGGCGACTTTATACCTGACGACGGTCTAATGGATGATTATCAGGATGAAGAAAAGCAGATTGACAATAATACTCCATCAGAGAATGAAGATAATAAAGATAATAAAGATAATAAAGATAATAAAGGCAAGGTTGACAATAATACTGGAACGGTTGTAATTGCAGACAAAAATAAGAGTAATGTGGCTGATAAACCTGGAAACAGCGCAAAGCCAATTAAACAGGTGGGCAATACTCCAAAGCCTGGAACAGTTGAAAACGGCAGTAAGGATGTAAATGAAAAGCCCGCAGGCAATGAAAATTATGATCATACTATAGGCAGTCCGAATGATAGCAAGGATAAAAATGACAATAATGAAACTGGTAATACTGGAGGAGACAGCGGAAGTCAGGTTCAGACGCCGGAGAAAAATAATGACGTACCGGTTAAGGATAAAGATACTGATGAACCGAAACCTACAGAGAAACCCAGTCAGGCAATAGATGCAAGCAAAATAGAAGAAATAAAGGACAAGGTTTCTTTTCAGGATAAGATGGCACTTTCAACAATTGCTGTTAAGAGACTATCGTCCACAGATATAAGTAATTTGAGTAAAATGTCCTCGAATGGATTATCAGACAAGGAGCTTGAATATACCAAGAGACTTGTTAAATCAAAG
>JAAZCB010001101.1 GCA_012513545.1 Clostridiaceae bacterium | reverse complement strand
CTGACCCTCAAGCCAAAGGCTATATTTTCGAAAACCGTCATATGTTTAAACAGGGCATAATGCTGAAAAACAAACCCGACTTTTCTGTCTTGTGTGCTCTTGTCTGTATTGTCTTCTCCATCGAAAACAATGCTGCCTTTATCTGAGGTTTCCAGACCGGCAATTATCCTTAAAAGTGTAGTCTTTCCTGAACCCGAAGGTCCCAACAAAGCCACCAATTCACCTGTGTTTATTTTTAAATTAATCTCACTTAACGCCTTAAATGAATCAAAAGACTTCGAAACATTTGATATATCAATACTCATTGTCAATTCCTCCAAACTATTAGTCTTATTACAGAGCATAAATCTTTAAAAAATGCCTTTTACATGTATGTATCATGTCATTTAGCTGTACAGAATTTAAATTCAGCCGCTTAAGTGCCAACGTTTCATACTCTGGACTGCTGCTTGATTTTCCAGTCCGAAATGTTTTTTATAACCAGATTTATAATTGAAATAACTGTCAAGAGTGATGCTACAGCAAAAGCTGAAGAAAATTGATATTCATTGTACAGTATTTCTACATGAAGAGGCATTGTATTTGTAAGACCACGGATATGTCCTGAAACAACCGAAACAGCTCCAAACTCGCCAGCAGCTCTTGCAGCAGTTAGGATAATACCATATAATAGTGCCCACTTAATGTTTGGAAGCGTTATCAGTAAAAAAGTTTTGAAGCCACTTGCACCCAATGTAAGAGCTGCCTCTTCTTCTGCTGTTCCCTGAGCCTCCATTAAAGGAATTAATTCTCTTGCCACAAAAGGCATGGTTACAAACAATGTAGCAATAATAATACCTGGAGGTGCAAATATTATCTTTATGCCCCACGCATTTAAAAGCGGAGCCAATAGACCATGACTGGTACTGAAAAGCAAAACAAATATCAAACCTGCAACAACTGGTGAAATAGCAAAGGGTAAATCAATAATAGTAATTAACAGGTTTTTACACTTAAACTTGAATTTTGCTACTGCCCAGGCTGCTGTCAGTCCAAATACAGTATTTATCGGCACAACAATTGCTATAGTAAAAAGAGTCAGCTTTATGGCTTTCAAGGCCATAGGATCACTTATTGCGGCAAAGTAAACCTTAACACCTTTTTCAAAGCCTTTAACAAATACTGAAATAAGTGGAATCATAAGAAACAATGCAAAAAACATCAGAGCAATCAAAGTAAGAATAACTTGAGTAATACTTGAACCCTTTAAGGCTCGTTTATCGGTTTGTTTAATAGTCTTAACTCTTACAGGAATAGTTCCAGCCATTTTATCACTCCTAACCAGATTTATGTCTATTGCTTGACCACCACTGAAAAATATTAATAACCAATAACATTATGAAGGAAACAACAAGCATAATTGCAGCAATCGCTGTACCACCTGCATAATCATATTGTTCCAGCTTTGTTCTTATCAGTAAAGGTGTTATTTCGGTTCTCAGTGGCATATTCCCGGAAATAAAAACTACTGAACCGTACTCACCCAAAGCCCTAGCAAACGCCAGAGCAAAACCAGTTATAATTGCGGGCAGCAATTCAGGCACAATAATCTTGTAAAAGGCTTGTAACCTTGTTGCACCGAGACATGCCGCCGCTTCTTCCACCTCAAGATCAATACTTTGCAGTACAGGCTGAACTGTTCTTACTACAAACGGAAAGCTTATAAATATTAAAGCAACCGTTATTCCCAAAGGAGTATAAGATATTCTAATTCCCATCGGTTCAAAAAGCCTTCCTATCCATCCGTTCTGAGCATACAGCGTGGTAAGCGAAATACCTGCCACGGCAGTTGGAAGAGCAAAAGGCAAATCGATTAAACCATCAATAATTTTCTTCCCCGGGAATGTATATCTTTCAAGAACCCATGCGATTAAAAGTCCAAAAACTGCATTTACTGTGGCTGCCAGAAAAGAGGTACCAAAGGATATCTTTAACGAGGCTAACACTCTTTCAGAAGAAGCTATTTCCCAAAACTTCCTCCAGCCTATGCTTGAACTGTTTATGAAAACCATTGAAACAGGAATCAAAACTAGTAGAGCAATATATATCAGGGAGAACCCGATTGTTATGCCAAAACCGGGCAAAACACTTTGCTGTTTGAATTTAAATGATTTATTTATCAGAATCATGTACTCACCTCTACATTAAAGGTATTCCTCCCCTTGACAAAAAGGTATTTTCTATGACAAGGGGTAGTACTCCCAACCTTATACTTAGTAGCTAATCATAAACAGTTTAAATCTGCTGAATGAACTCCTGCTTAGTTCTTTATGTAAATCTGGTCAAAGATTCCTCCATCATCAAAATGCTCCTTTTGCGCCTTACTCCAACCACCAAATACTTCATCTATTGTAAAGAGGGTTATTTGTGGGAATTGCGAAGCAAATTTCTTTGCAACTGCCTCATTTCTAGGTCTGTAATAATGTTTTGCAGCTATTTCCTGCCCTTCATCACTGTACAGGTAATTCAGATATTCTTCTGCAACCTTACGTGTTCCTTTTTTGTCTGCTACTGAATCAACAACTGTAACAGGAGGCTCTGCCAAAATGCTTATTGATGGAACAACTATTTCAAATTTATCCTTCCCAAGTTCATTAACAGCGAGGAAAGCTTCATTTTCCCAAGAAATAAACACATCTCCTATACCTCTTTCAACAAAAGTTGTCGTTGAACCCCGAGCACCGGAATCAAGTACAGGCACATTCTTAAAAATTGCTT
>JAAZCB010001100.1 GCA_012513545.1 Clostridiaceae bacterium | reverse complement strand
CTTTCCGGATAATATCTTGATGTTTTTATTCCGGTTAATTCTTTTTATTTAATTTCCCGAAATTCTTTCTTTTATTCATGAATAATTTCTATTTATTTTTCTCTTTAATAATTTTCTATAATCAATATTCGAATCTCTTTTCCAAACTCTGCGCGGGTCTTGTTTCCGCACAGGCAGATATGGACACTAACGTTCCGGCAAATGGCGAAGTTGCTGTACTCAGCAATTTGGGGTGTACCCACCCGCCATTTGCCTGTTGGTTGCTGTACCTATGGCCCATCTCTACCACGCGCCCTTCTTATTCTTTCTTTTTTTCTGGATAAGAAGATTCGGGTATATAGAGATAATTCACATTGATAATGATTGAGTCAACTATTCGTTCTACTCGCGGGACAGGATCACTTTTTTTATATTCTCTTAATTTGTTAATAATCGTTAGGTGGTCAGGTGCATTTAATAAAACTGGACGCAATTCCTGTAGTAATAAAGTATCATATCTGGTAATTGAATGTAAAGCATCAAGAGATATTAGACTCAAAGGTCGACCAATTTGCAGCCATTGTGTAACCTTCTCCCAAGTGAATTCAGAAACACAAGCTATTCTACCCCAGAAATCTTGAACCGGTGTTGTTGCATGCTTTTCAATAAAGTTTAAGGTTTTTGATGATGTAAACCAAGATAATATTGATGACCTCTCAGCAATTTCCCTTAATTCTAAATTTTCTAAATATGCTATTGTAACATTGAAAGCTTCATCAAACTTTAAACATTTTGCAACAGCATGGAAGAAAGCAAAATAGCTCTCATTTGAAAATTCAGATATTCTCTCTCGTATCCAATCTTCTGCATCTTTTCCTAAGCAATATGCAGCTATTTCATAACAACGAGATTCAATATGTAAGTTTTGTAGAATATTTGCAGTATCGGTTATTAATTCTAGAATTGTCCTTTTATCGTGTTTTCCAAAAGCTTCAATTATATCAGATTGTAAATACCATTTCGAGAATGAATAATTAATCAACTCAATAAGATTTGAAGAAATATCCGATAGTTTAGGATAAGGAAAGAGTTCAGCATCTATGACAGGTTCATCAGGTTGACAAGCTGTACCATTGTCATCATAAAAGTCATCATGTAGCAATGGTTTAAATGGTCCATGAATTGAAGAAAGATGATACCATTCTTGCGGACGAAGAGAATATGTTATCAATCTCTTCTTACAATCTTTGCAAAGAATGTAAGGTTGAATAGGGTCGTCTTGGTCAAATACTTCAACCATTTTATTTCTTTTACAACTTTGGCATATTTCCTTTTGATTTTTCATATTTTCTTATTCTTAGGGCGCGTTCTTTTCTTATGGGCCATAGGTATTGCAACCAACGCTTTCAGGCATGCAGAAGTTGCCGCTCATAAATAAATATATATTCCACAGTGACCAGCGGCAATTTGGGGCGTCTTCGCCCTGCATGCCTGTGTTGTGCGATGCCCGATGCCAGTGCTCT
>JAAZCB010000097.1 GCA_012513545.1 Clostridiaceae bacterium | reverse complement strand
CATTTGCCACATCCGAAATAAGTCTCTACGACAACCCGGTCTCCTTTTTTTATCTCTTTAAGTTCAGACATCTCATCGCCGATTTCCTCCACAGTACCTACTATTTCATGCCCCATAATTATTGGAAAAGGTACTTTAATTTTTCCCTTATAATATCCCGGATCTGAACCACATACACCGACCATATCCACTTTCAACAACATATCATCGTGTTTGATTTGGGGACGCGGAAATTCTTGTATTTCCATTGATCCAATTCCTGTTAACACTGCTGCCCTTACCATTTCGTTTCCTCCTTTAAATATTTTTACTTCTAAATATACCAGGACGCATGATTCTGTCATAAATCAATTTCAAAAGGGCAGCTTGCCATAAAATAGCCAACCTGCCCTCTTAGAAATATTGCCCTACCTTAATATCAATTTGGATTCATACAAAGTGAGGGGTAGACCCAACAGATATAATGTTAAAATTAACGTTCTCAAACTATAATGCTCTTTCAAGAATTTTTTTGCTTATATCCAAGGTAATATCCTTTCTCTCTCCCAGGGCGACCTTCTCGCTCTGTTTAAGCTTTTCAATAATAGCTGGTATTTGATCAGCACCAATGCCGTAATCTGACATATGTGTTTTCATTCCTACTTTTTCAAAGAATTCCCGGGTATTCTTAATCGCCAGATCTATTTTTTCATCGTCTGTGCCATTATCTATATGCCATACCCGTTCGGCATACTGCAGAAGTTTTTCCCGCTTCTGTTCGCGACGCTCCTCTAATAACGCCGGTAATATAACCCCCACTCCTTCAGCATGAGCTAAACCGAATAATACGCTGAGTTCAAGTCCTATCGCATGAGCAGCCCAATCCTGTGGAACTCCTGGAGATATTGACCTATTCTGCGCCACTGTAGCACACCAAAATAGGTTGGCACGTTCATCATAATTTTCCGGTTCAGCAATGGTAGTTTCTCCCATTTCAATCAATGTCTGCAGAATACCTTCCGCCATCCTATCCTGTAATCTTGCGTTTACCGGATAGGTTAAATACTGTTCAGTGGCATGGACAAATGTATCAACTATCCCATTGGTAATCTGATTTTTAGGAAGCGAAAAAGTATTAGTTGGATCTAATATTGAAAACTTAGGAAACATCGACGGATCCTTCATGACGCACTTTACATGGTTACGAGTAATACAGCCTGATTCATTCATTTCAGAACCGGTAGCAGGTAAAGTACATACCGTACCGAAAGGAATAACATTTCTTACTTTTGCCGCTATTTCAGGAATGAAAACCGGCGCTGGTCTGTCAAGGAATAACATTTCGCTTGGATCGCCATCATAATATGCAGCAACTGCAATGAACTTGGTTGCATCCATAACCGATCCTCCGCCGACGGCCAGTAAATAGTCAATATTTTTTTCCCTTACCATCGCTCCGGCTTTTAAGCATGTTTCATATTCCGGGTTTGGCTCTATCCCAACAAATTCATAAACTTTTCTATTCCCTAGCACTCCTTTGATCTTGTCAATAAGAGGCTGGAGGGCTTCTACTCCATAGGTGATGATCAGAACATTGGCATCGGCCGGAATATAATCGTTCATGCTTTCAAGTCTGTCTTTACCAAAAATAATGCGTGTTGGATTGTAAAAATTAAAATCTAGCATTTAAAAGCACCTCTCTTATAAATTTATAACTTAAATTTAATATGCAAGAAATATACCAGAAATGTTATGATGCGATGACAACCTATTGGGGAAGGATAAGCAATGACGACTCCTCTGGATCATGAATTCATCAGGCTGCCACAGCTTATTTGCTTTACCATGAATACCTGGATTATTCGTCCTATTTTTCGTACAAGTGTCTGTGGGGTCTTACATCTTTTTTCGATAGCCAGGCGGTTGTTGTAATTGGCTTAGCAAATGCCATGCCAGCAAATATTATGGCCTGAGCTTGTTATCTTACATGTATTTTTATAGCTCTGCGGTAAGGTTATAATTATTACTTTTCTTGCCATGCAGGAAATAATATAAAACAATACATGATAACACTACAACACCAACACATACATATATTCCGCGATAACCCGTTAATGGTATTAATAATCCTAATATAATGGTTCCCAGACCCACCCCAGAGTCCAGAAAGCAAAAAAAGGTTGAGATGGCTAAACCTGTACGGTGCTTTTCACATAGCTTAATGATCAACGCCTGCCCACTGGAAAAAAAGGTTCCATATCCAACACCTATTAAAACTGCTGCTAATAAAAATACCGATCCCTGGCGGGCAAGTCCTAAAGTGATTAGTCCAAGTGCAAATAAACAAAAAGACGGGTACATAACAAAATTTTCTCCTTTTTTATCAAACCAGCGACCAGTAAAAGTCCTGGAGATTACCATAGCTAATGCATAAACTAAAAAGAAATAACTGCCCGCATCTACCAGGTCAATAATTCTAACATAAGCAGATAAAAATTGCAGAACAGGTCCTATAGCTACGCCCATAAGAAAGGCCACAATCGCAATCGGTACAGTGCTGGTTTCAATAATATTTTCTAATGACCATTTTTTGCTTGCCTCAAGTTGTTCTTCTGTCAACTTTACTTCAGGTACTTTTAAAAAAACTACAATAACCAAACACATTATCATTAGTATCGTGGCTAAGGCTAAAATCGTATTAAAGCTTGACTTTTGAATAATTAACATGGCAACAAAAGGACCAACAGCTGATGCGATAGCAGTACTCATGGTATAGTAACCGGTTCCTTCTCCAATTCGCGCTATTGGAATAATATTTGCGGCTATTGTTGAAGTAGCTGTTGCCGCAATTCCAAAACTCGCCCCATGTAAAAATCGTACAAGGTAAAGCAATATTAAACTATTTGTTACCGCAAAGTACAATACGGTAGTGATAAGGAAAAAACTCACTCCGGCATATAAGGTTTTTTTCCGTCCGGTTCGGTCAATAAAATTGCCCGCAAAGTTACGCCCAAAGACAATACCTATTATATAAATACCGGCCACGAGTCCAGTTTGACCAGGTGAGGCTTGATAATGATCGGCTGCATACACTGCAATTGTTACAAGTGGCATAAAATGCACAATTAGTAGTAAGAAGTTAGCTATTGTATCTATAATGAAATCCCTGGTCCATAATTTTGATTCATTCATTTTTTAGACCTCTTTGTTAAAAAATTAAGCTGCATAAGGCATTTATCATATAGCTGTTCCAGGCAGCCTGTGTGAATACTAATCCCTGCACAACTGCCAGCAACTCCGGTTTTCCATGCAGAGATTTTTCATACAAAATCTGCTCCGCAGATTAGTATCTATTATCTGTGGTTATAAGCTCAGGCTTCTTAAGAGTACAAATCTGCACTCCTTGCGTCTTTTTTGTTTATACTAAATATGGCCAATGATATGGTAAGAAAGATAAAACAAAACAGAAACGCCGATTTAAAACCAGATGGGTCAATATAATTGTCCAGCACAGGTGATTTAGTGATAATTATGCCCATGACCAGCTGAAAAACAGCCCCACCAAGAAATGCCGAAAAATTTATGATACCTGAAGCAGTACCGTACATGCTTATATCAACAATCTCTCTTAAATACGGCCATTGCAGAACCGTACTGTAACCTAAGAGACCAAACAAAAACATAAACAAGATCAAGAATCTCTGTGGTATGATATCAGTAAAAAATACCAGCGGTATTAAGAGCAGAAGCATGGCCAAAACCCCGGCCATAACCAGTTTCTTTTTTGATACAGCAACTTTATCGGTAATTAAGCCAATAAGTGGACTACCTATAATAGCTCCAATAGCAATAAGCATCACCAAATTGCCGACTTGCTGTTCACTTAAATGATATACATTCATTAAATAAGGACCCAGCCAGAGCCCATGCAAAGCCAATAAGGTACCAACCCAGCTGAACACCAGCAAGGCGAAAGTCCAAAATTCTCTTTTTTTGATTAAAGCCTTAAGCACCTTTGGAATGTTTATTTCCGGCAATGATTCTTTTTGCTTCACACAGGAAACAGTCCCTTCGCTCTTTTCCGGCTTGTCCCGGACCAGAATGAAAAACAAGGCTGCAACCAATAGTGTGATAAGACCTATAGTGACCATGGAGTTTCGCCAGCCGATCACTGTCATCATTGTAACCAGTGGTGCCGAAGCTACCAGCGATCCAAAACTACCAAAAGAAACGAGCAAGGCTATATAAGTAGCATATTCGTTTAACCTGAACCATCTGGCTGTTAGAAGCATGGCAGATATATAAATAAACGCCAAACCCGCTCCAATTATAAATCGTGACGCCAAAGCCATATAAAAATTATTACTTAAACCGAATAGCAAAGCACCTATTCCGGCTACACACAGAAACACAGACGCGGTTTTACGAGGACCCCAGTGGTCAGCCATCCATCCAGATGGCAACTGGCAAATTGCATAAGCATAAAAATACATGGAACCAAATAATCCAACCTGTGCCGGATTGATGCCAAATTCTGCTGATAGATCCGGAGCCAT
>JAAZCB010001099.1 GCA_012513545.1 Clostridiaceae bacterium | reverse complement strand
TTGGGCTTCAGACAAGGATAAAATAGCAATGGACGGTCAGTTCCACAGCAATTTTAAAATTAGCTCCTCAGGGGAAGCACTTACCTTAAAAGATCCTGAGGGTACTGTCGTTGATATGGTAAACATTATTTCCCTCGGTGATAATATGTCTTATGGAAGGTCTGGTGATGGCGAAGGCGAATTTCTGGTGTTTTCCAAATCAACTCCCGGATTCTCCAATACAACAGGTGAAAAAGTTGTAATGGAACCGGTTTTTTCGCATGAAGGTGGGTTTTATAACGAGGAATTCGAATTAAAACTCAGTACAAACGATCCGCAATCCAAAATATATTATACCACCGACAGTTCAGATCCTCTGCCGGGAAAGGAAAGCACATACGAATACTCCCAGGGTATTACAGTAAAAAACCGTGCCGGTGAACCTAATTATTATACAGATATGGCCGCAGATGTTTGTTTTTTTTATAAGCCTGACAGTGAAGTATTCAAGTGTTTCGTTGTAAAAGCAGTCGCTGTGGATGCAAATGGTTCAAAAAGCAGGGTAATTACCAACTCCTATTTTGTAGCTCCAAATATGGAAAAAAGATATGATGTGCCTGTAATATCCCTTGTTACTGATCCTGATAATCTATTTTTACCTGACGAGGGTCTTTTTTCAGGTGATGGATACATTATGAGAGGTGCGGAATGGGAAAAACCTGTGCACATTGAATTTTTCGAAAATGACGGAACACCTGGTTTTTCCCATAACAGTGGATTAAGGCTGCATGGAGCATTATCAAGGATGATTGACCAGAGGGCTTTACGTTTATATGCCGACAGAGGCTATGACGAGAAAAATGAGTTTAATTACAGTATATTTCCAGGGCTTAAGGATATTGAGGGAAATGAAATAAACAGCTTTAAACGTTTGATTCTGAGAGCTTCAGGAAATGACGTTTCAAGGACTATGTTCCGGGATGCAATGATGCATAAACTGGTATCTCATTTGAATCTTGATACGCAGGCTTATAGGCCTTCGGCGGTATTTTTAAATGGCGAATTCTGGGGCTTATATAATATACGCGAAAGATATGACAACAGATACTATGAATCACATTATAACCTTGACAGAAAAAATGTAGCCATATTGGAATATAATTCTGGATATGCCGAGTTGAATGAAGGTACAGAAGACGACCTCAATGCATATTTAAAGGATGTCATAGAGTATATAAAATCAAACCCAATGAGTTCTAGTGAGCATTATGATTACATCAAAACAAAAATAGATATTGATAACTTCATTGATTATCAAATATCCAACATTTACTTTTCAAATACGGATTGGCCGGGAAACAATGTAGCCTTATGGAAATACAAGACAAAGGACGGTCAATATCATCCGGAAGCGCCCTATGGACAGGATGGCAGGTGGAGGTGGTCACTTAAAGATGTTGATGATGCTTTCGGATTGCGTCCAAATGATACAGATAATTTGATGAAGGCTATTTATGCAGTCTCAACAGATAATCACTTTGCGGGTTTACTTGATAGCCAGGAGTTCAGGAACAAGTTTATCAACCGCTATGCCGACCTTATAAATACTTGTTTTGAGCCTGAAAGGGTAAATCAGGTAATAAATGAAATGAAGTCAGGCATTGAAACAATAATTGATGAGCATATTGAACGCTGGAATTTTATTAAAGACTGGGACGAGAAAGTAAAGGTCTTGAACACTTTTGCAACCGAGCGTCCTTATTATGCAAGGCAGCATATAGTAAATAATTTCAAAGACTTTGGAGTAACTGGAACATCAGAAATTACTCTTAGTACCGATACAATCAAAGGATATATAAGAATCAACACCATTGATATTAAAAAAACAACACCAGGAGTTCCTGACCCGGATACATGGACAGGTATCTACTTTAAAGGAGTGCCTATTGTTATAGAAGCAATTGCAGAAGACGGATATCTGTTTGATTACTGGGAGGGAGTTGAAGCAGACAATAAAAACATGTCTGCCCTGGAGTTCTCACCTGATGAGAATATGAATATAACTGCAGTTTTCAAACCGAAAACTTCAGAACCTAAACTAAGATTTGGAGACGTTAATGGAGATGGTAAAGTAAATTCAACTGATTGTGCATACCTAAAAAGGTATATACTGGAGATCCCCGAATATTCACTTGAGGGAGACCTCCTGCTGGCTGCAGATGTAGACGGCAACAACAAGATTAATTCAATTGACCTTGCGTATATCCAAAGATATGTCCTTGACATAATTTCCGTTTTTCCCGCAGAAAAGAAATAGGGCAGCTTGTCTGCCGGTTAAAGTCTGTTGAGGATGTAATAAATTCTGTGTATATAAGATAGGCCTAAGGAATTTACCGCTTAAAGAACACTTGGTATGAAAGGCTATTTTGATCCCAATAGATATTGCATTGGGAATTTAAGTTCAATTGACTGATGACTTTGCTTCTCGAATTGACACAAAAATAAGGCTGTTAGTATATCCGTATGCTGACAGCCTTATCAATTGAGCATGACCTGTCTGGATTTTACAATTATTGCGT
>JAAZCB010001098.1 GCA_012513545.1 Clostridiaceae bacterium | reverse complement strand
AGTTGGTAATATGGATACTAAGAAATCCATTAATGCATATATTGATGTTATCGAAAACAATTCTGATATGGTTAGTAAAATAGATAAAGATACTTACGAATTAAATATTCCAAAAGAAAAATCATCAGAGATTTATTCTAAAATATTAGGTCAAGATATTACAATGAGTTTTGATACATTAAAAATTGGTTTTGTCATAGGTGGTGATGGTTACCTAAAGAATATGACTTTAAAAGCAAAAATTGAATCGGATTCTATAGACGTAGAAGTAAATACAGACTATTTTAATTATAACAAGAAGTTTAATATAGTACTGCCAGAAGTCTAATGATAATGTAAATATAATACAAAAGCCTCTGCTTCTTATACACTTAAGAGCAGGGGCTTATTTAGATGAAAAAGCTTTATGCAAATCTGCAATAGTTGAGTATTAGTATCAGCTTCCAAATAGTATTGCTACAGTCGAGGCAACTGAAACGAGTGATATTGATGTAGTAGTGATTTTAGATGAACTAACAGTAGATGAAATAAAAGCATATAGCGATATGATTGATACCCTTCCTGGCCGAGAGTTGATTTGTGGATTTCTTTCAGGGAAAGATGAGCTAATTAATTGGGAACCTTCAGATTTATTTCAGTTTTATAATGATACCACACCGATTATAGGAACTCTTGATGAGTTGCTGACAAAAATTGATAATGCAGCAGTTGATCGTGCTGTTAAAATAGGCGCTTGCAACATCTACCACGGATGTGTACACAATATGTTGTATGAAAAAAGCGATGATATAGTGCGTGGATTATATAAGTCAGCATCTTTTGTTATACAGGCAATAATATTTAAGGATACGGGTAAATATATAAAGCACCAAAAAGACTTACTTGAAGCAGTAAACAATGAAGAGAAAGAGATATTAAATGACTTTATTGCTCTAAAAAACGGCGCTATGGTAGAATTTAATGCAATGTCGGAGAATTTATTTAATTGGGTAAAGAAGCTAATAAAGATATGTACAGAACGATGCAGATTGGATGACTAATTGATTTTTTTGGGGCGATTTAGATGAGCAAAATACCAGAAAAGCTACAAAACATTGAAAAAATGCGCGAAAGTACTTTTGATGAAATTGAGGATAAATATTTGGAGATGAATGTTGCGCACCATTTATGGAGGGCAACGGTGCAATTATAAATATGTTGTATTTGAAAAATATGTCCCACCTGTTTGGCCAGAGGAACTCGACAAACAGCAAAAACAAATGCACTTCAATTTCCAAACTGACGATTTGCCATCTGCCGTGGAAGAAGCTATAGGGCTTGGTGCAACCAAAGCTGCCTTCCAATATGGCGGAGAGCAATTCGTTACTATGCTTGATCCTGAAGGGCATCCGTTTTGTTTGTGCAGGAGGTAACTTTGCAATTACCGTCTAGCGATTTTAACATGCCATTGAAATAATTAATCTGAAGGTGGCAGATGGAATTTCACAGCCGTGAGCAGAATGCAACATTTTTGCTCGGACGGAAAAATCGCTAAACGTATGCCAGACATCAATCTGATAACTCCGAGGCATGTGGAGTGAGTGGTGTGGATGTCAAAGTGAAAAAGTGAGCATGCTAATAAAGCTTTTTTATAGGAGATTAAGCAGTTCATCAGATTTGAATTTATCGAGTAGATATAAAAGGGAGAATAGCATGGAGTACAAAATATCAGGTAAGAAAAATGATGTTGCACTGATTATTACTGATGAGATTGTTATCAAAGATACCCAATCCGCATTGGATTTGATTGCATCTGCTCAGTACGAAACCGATTGCGATAAGATTATAGTATACAAGTCATGCGTAGCCGATGATTTCTTTGTCTTAAGCACCGGAATGGCAGGTGAAATATTACAGAAGTTTATCAACTATCGTAAAAAGATTGCCATTGTTGGGGATTATTCAAAATACACAAGCAAACCTCTTAAGGACTTTATATATGAAAGCAATAATGGAAACAGTATCTTTTTTGTATCGAGCATAGAGGAAGCCTTGCTTAAGTTAGATAGCGCGAAATGAGCCTAATATGTCACGACCTAATGATTTTATAATAGAGTCAATTGCTAAGGTAGAGAATAAATCATGCAGTGAGTATATCAGATGAGCATCAACCAGGTGTGTTAAACAAAGAGGTATTATTCATTAAGAAGGCCTGGCCCGACAAACACATATGGAATAATACAAATAAAACATTGATGAAACATTTATATTATTCCGATAATGTGGTGCAAACTAATGGTATAATGTATACATCATTGGTTTGAGTAAGGATGTCCGTAAAAAATTGATAAACAGCCGTGCGACACTGTTATAGTAACTATTAAAGAAAGGTTTGAGTGATAACTCATGTGGAAATGTCCAAAATGCAGTCGCGAGTTCAAAAATACAAACCAGCAGCATTTTTGTGATGAAGCGTCAAAAACGATTGATTCATATATTGCAGCGCAACCTTTGGATGTCAGGCCAATTCTAAATCAGATAAGAGATACTCTTCGCAAGGTGCTCCCAAACGCAAAAGAGTGTATTTCATGGGGCATGCCGACTTATCGAGGTAAGCATAATATCATCCATTTCGCAGCACACAAAAAGCATATAGGTCTATATCCTGGAGTTGAAGCCATAGTGTATTTTGCAGAACGTTTGTCCGAGTTCAAGACAAGCAAGGGTGCAGTGCAGTTTCCGTACAATAAACCACTTCCGCTTGAACTAATAGCAGAGATTGCAAAATGGTGCGATGATACAGGGAATCACCCTTGATCAGAGCGATTTATCAGGATGGATATTTGATTTAACCTGGTAACACTCTTTTTAAGTCGTGCTGAGTGGGAAGAATTAAAAAGTAAGTAAAGATAAATAAGATTCGAGGAGGAATTGTAATGGTACACCTGGTTTATTGTGATGATAAGGAGAAGGTTTTGGAGAAAATTCTTGACGGCTCTAAAACTATGGTTATCAGGTCGGCAGCTGGTAGGAAAATACCTCATAGTAGAGTATTTAAAGGAGAAACGCTCTATTTCATGAAGAAAGGTACAGCAAAAATATCTGCTGCTGCTAATGTTGTGGACGTTAAAAATTATGTAAAATTATCAGAAGAAGAAATAGATAAAATTATGAATGAGAATCAGGATAAACTTAATTTATCGGAAAAGCAAAAAGCAAGATGGCACAAGAAATGTATGTGTTTAGTTGAATTTAATGATGTAAGGCAGATAGAGCCATTAGATTTTGATCATCAGGGAAATATGGATGACTGGCTCATAATAGAAAAAATTGAGGACATTGTTGTTGGGACAAGTATTCCTTTCAATTATGAAAAATCACGTTTTTAATCCATTATATTTACATAGAACAGAACTCAAAGCTCTTAATTCCGGTTTTCGTTAAAAAATCGGGAGTTTAAAGTTATCTCCCGGCCGGCCATTAGCATAAACATCTGTCCAAAGGTGCTCTCGCCCCGCCTTAGTCTTGAATACGCGGATTTTGAAAAAAGATAGCGACGTTGAATAAGAGCATGAACGTAAAACAACACAGATTGCCCTCGATAGGGCAGGCTGTGTTGTTTTTGTCTACCCGCTTATCTAAACAATTTATCCTATTCCAATAATAATTTATTGTGTTGCAATAAATTATTATTGTATTCTTATTATACCTATGATATACTTAATGACAGTAAAGTATAGGAGGAGTCTTCATATGACGTCAAGAACTTTGGGAAGCCTTATGCGCATTTCTGTAATAGCTGCCGCTATAAGCGGCTTGTTTCTCTGCATCTATGTCGTACCATCTTGGGGTTGGAGTGTT
>JAAZCB010001097.1 GCA_012513545.1 Clostridiaceae bacterium | reverse complement strand
TAGTTGTTTGAGGATCAAACTTTAAGCAATACTCATTTTTATTGTATTTCCCTGCAATGTTAAAACCTCTCCAACGAGGCATACCAGCTTTTATTTCATACCCGTCAAGATAGTTTCTCCAGTAATCCAGCCCCTCTTCCCTGTCCTGTTTTTCAAGCCATTTTATATAGTCGCTATAAGGAGTAACCTTTTCAAAAGCTGTTTTTGTTCCGTTTTTCAACTGTTCATAAAATTGAAACATTTCCTTCAGGACAATACCTATGCACCAGCCGTCCATAACTATGTGATGGTTGCTTACTATAACCTTGTATAGCTTGTCACCTGTTTTCAATACATGAAACCTTATAAGTACATCCCGTGAAAGATCAAAGCTCTTATGCCTGTCCGCTTTTTTATAGTCCTCAATATAAAGTGTCCTTTGTGCATCATCCAAATGACAGATATCCTGATATACTATTCTTGTTTTCCTTTCCTTAAGAACAACCTGCACAGGCTTCTTAACTTTTTCTGTAACGAATATCGTCCTGAAGATTTCATAACGCTCAATAATGCTGTTGAAGCTTTTCTCAAATAAATCAGTATCAAGCTCCCCTTCAACGTCAAAAGTGGTTTGTCCAATATATGCACTGGTCTCTCTGTCAAGAAGGTAGTGAAACAGCATCCCCTCCTGCATTGGAGACAGATTGTTTATTTTTATAATTTGGTTCTTGTTACTCATTAAGGCACCCCATTTAATATTAAGAAATCAAAAATACCTGCTTTAGCTTAAATCTCCACCCTTTTGGAAGATTGGATTTCATTCCTCATATCTACAGATTGAAATCATCAAGACTGCTAATGAACTCATTTATATTATCAAGCTCATCTATTGACATATCAACATATCCCAAATCGCTTGGAGTCACTTCTGTATAATCTTTATTAATACAATGGTCTATAATAACATTAAGGCTCTTTACATAGGAATCCATCAATCTTGCAATGGTTTCTTCAAGATACTGTTTCCTGTTGTAAGCAATCGATATTTTTAGCCGTCCCTTTACAACTCTTCCTTCAATAACAAGACTGTGCAGTCTCTGGGTCATTTCCCCCACAGGACTTAAGTCAAATCCCTCCTCAATCTCAAAGGCAGCGGCCTTTGTCTCACTATCTTGTTGCCCAAGATAATTGAAGAGTATTTCAGGCTTAAGCTCAAAAACAGTATCTTCTTTATTTTCATTTGATGTCATGTACTTAAACACACCATATCCAATACCCTTGTTAGGTATCTTTTTCATTTGCTCTTTAAGATATTTTATATAATCCGGCAAACCGTCGGATTTGGACGCATCAATTAATACTGGAAAAACTGAAGTAAACCATCCCACAGTTCTTGAAATATCGATACCCTCTATTATCTGCTCTCTCCCGTGGTCTTCAGTATTTATGATGATTTCACTTCTGCCCGACCATTCCTTCACTGCCATCCCGAGTGCTGCAAGAAGAATGTCATTGACATCCGTATTATATGCGCTGTTTACTTTCGTCAAAAGATTATTTGTTTGTTCCTGTGTTAATTCGGTATTTATTTCTTTCTCATCAGCTTTAATGTTTTCACTTGTTTCAAAGTCTTTATTTAAATAAGACATATGGAAGCCTTCGATTTCTCTCCAGAATGGAAGCTCTTTTAAATGGCTTTTACTGTTGGCGTACTCAGAAAGCTGCATAGACCAATCAATAAAAGAGTCTGTCTTTAATGGAAGCACTATTTCCTCTCCATTTATGGCTTTATTATATGCTAAATCAAAATCCTCAAGAATAATCCTGAATGAAACTTCATCAACAACAAGATGATGAATTGAAATAAGCAAATAATCCCCCTTATCCGCCTTAAAAAGCCCAAGTTTCACTAAAGGCCCGCTATTTATGTTCATCGAAGCATTAATCATTTTTGCTTCATGTTCAATAGCTTTATTCTTATCATAAACGCTCCTGATGTCAAATTCCTTAAGCTCAAACAGCTCTGACTTAAGACCCTTGTTAAGCTGGCTGACTTCCTTATCTAATACGGTAAATACCATTCTAAGTGCATCATGATGACATATTAGCTCATAAAATGCCTTTTCAATGCTGTTTTTATCAAACCCTGAAGGTCTGTAGAGAAGCACTGCCTGATTGTAATGGTCCGTATTGCATGACCTGTTTTCAAAATACCGGCATTGTACAGGTGTAAGCTTTGCTTCACCTTCAACTAATGCCTGGGATATATCTCGATCAACAGGTTTTATATATATACCCGATTCGCGTATAGTAGGATTTTTTAATAGCTCCTTAACCTCAAGACTGTATCCGTAGCGCTTAAGTCTTGAAGATATCTGCAGGGCTTTTATAGAGTCTCCTCCAAGCACGTAGAAATTGTCATTGACACCCACTTTTTCTACTCCAAGAATCTCTTCCCACACCAGTACTGCTTTCTCCTCTATTTCACCCTTGGGCGGCACATACTCAATCCCTGTGTTAATTGACATTTCAGGCTCTGGAAGCGCTTCTCTGTTAACTTTTCCGTTAGATGTCATCGGGATTTTGTCAAGCTTTACAAAATAAGACGGTACCATATAATCGGGAAGTGCTCCAAGAAGAAATTCCCTAAGCTCTTTAACAGGTATTTCATCATCTGCTGCAAAATACCCGCACAAAAATTTACTGCTGTCATTATCCTCCCTGACTACCACAACAACCTCTTTAATCATTGGATGCTTTAACAGGCAGTTTTCTATTTCACCAAGCTCAATTCGAAATCCCCGGATCTTCACCTGATGGTCGATTCTTCCCATATACTCCATTTCACCATTTGGCAACAGCCTTACAAGGTCACCTGAGCGGTAAACTCTTTCAACCG
>JAAZCB010001430.1 GCA_012513545.1 Clostridiaceae bacterium | reverse complement strand
CATCTCTCGTTTATTCCATTTCCCATTTTATGCGATGGAATGTGAAAAGGGGTAATATCAGCATTTATGTATTCCATCACCGCATCAAATAAAGGTGTCTTATTCTGATTCATGTCAATCTCTCTCCTTTTGCTACATTACAAATCCGCAAATCAAGAACAATACAATTGATCCTCCCGCCGAAACAAGAGCGTAAGGGAACTGTGTAGTGAAATGTTCCAAATAGCTTATTCCTGTCACCTGTGATGTAAGCACACTGGCATCTTCAAAAGGACATGCATGACTCCCGAATCCGGAACCGGCTAAGATGGCACCAACGACCAGAAAGGGATCTGCTCCTACTGCTACTGACAATGGCACAATTATTGGAATTGCAACTGCAACCATTCCCCAACAACTTACTGTTACAAATGCCAGTACCGCAACTATGACAAATGTAAGCGCTGGAAATAAACCGGGACTGAGATAGTCAGCTGTAGTAGCGATAATAAAATCTGCGATTTTTAATTCAGTGAATATCCCTCTGGCAAATACAGCAACTGCACAGATTATGATCAATGGCATAGAACTTGCCATTCCATCAATCAAAGTATCACATAAATTATTGAAATTCATCCTTCTGGAAATCAAAATCATTACAATGCTAATAAAATTACCGGCTATCAGACCAATGAGAATATCATCCTGCCATACAGTCACTCCTATTAATACAAGTACCGGAATAATGAAGTGCCACATATTGCCTGTTTCTTCTTCATTTGTATCAGTCTTGTTCACTGCCAGCTTAGCACTATCATCCGAAAACAACTTTCCCTTTATCATGGCTCTATTATATGCCTTCTTCATGGGTCCAAACGTAGGAATAATACCTAATATAACAAGAAGAACAACTATCAAAGTCAACCACGCATAGAATATAAATGGTATAGAGTGAACATATATTTCCATTCCCGATCCCAAATGTGCAAATTCCTTTTGCTCACCAATAATTACCGAAAAAAATACAGCCCAAGATGATAGTGGTATGATAAGGCAAACAGGTGCTGCTGTTGAGTCAACTACATACGCAAGCATTTCTCTTGGAACGCCGTTCTTATCTGTCACCTTTTTCATTAATGCACCAACAACGAAAATATTAAGATAATCGTCCATAAACACTATGATTCCCGCCACCCAGGATGCTACTAAAGATTTCTTCGGGGTTTTCGCCCATTTCATCAAAAATGTTGCCAGTCCGTTTAATCCTCTGGATTTTTCCAAAAGAAAAGTCATGCTGCCGAGGAAAGCACATACAAGCAAAATCCATACTGTGTCCTCATCCATCATGGTTGCGTAAAGGCCATCAATTAACGGCCAAAAGAATTTAATACCATATACCATAATATATCCTGCAACTGCCCCAATTAACAGTGATTCGATTCCTCGCCTTGTAATAATTGCTAATACAATTATTATCAGGATGGGAAGCAAACATAAAATACCATACTCCATTTTCTCCTCCTCAAATTATTATTCAAAATACAATTACTCTTATAACAGGAGCAATTTCTGTGCCAAATCAATGCAATTCTACATATCTGTCTTTTTGTGCTTAAAATGTTCACTTTT
>JAAZCB010001096.1 GCA_012513545.1 Clostridiaceae bacterium | reverse complement strand
GACAGGTGTAATGTTGATGAGGAACTGGTCAGGCTTATGAGCCATGTGGGGCAATTGAAAGAAACACTTGATATGAAGCAGCCAATAGGAAGAAAACTCGATTTTCTTATACAGGAAATGAACAGAGAAATAAATACGATTGGTTCAAAAGCAAATGACTTAAACATAACAAAGAGTGTTGTTGACATAAAATGCGAATTGGAAAAAATCAGAGAACAAGTACAAAATATTGAATAATAGCTGGGAGGAGTATTAATGAAGTTAATCAACATAGGGTTTGGTAATATTGTATCGGCTAACAGGCTTGTAGCAATAGTAAGTCCTGAATCGGCTCCTATTAAAAGAATTATTCAGGAGGCAAGGGACCGTGGCATGCTAGTTGATGCGACATATGGACGAAGAACGAGAGCGGTTATAATAACTGACAGCGACCATATAATTTTATCGGCTGTTCAGCCTGAAACAGTAGCACACAGACTAAATGCAAAAGATGCTGATACTGCAGAAGTTGAAGAAGCCATAGAAGAATAGGAGGAGCTGTCATGTCCCGCGAAGGTCTTTTAGTAGTTGTATCCGGTCCTTCAGGTGCAGGGAAAGGTACTGTAATAAATCTGTTAAAGCAGAAAGATGATAACGTTAAATTATCTGTTTCAGCTACAACAAGACAGCCGAGAATAGGTGAAATTGAAGGAGTAAATTACTTTTTTAAGACTCATGATCAGTTCAATGATATGATTAAGGGCAATCAACTTGTTGAATGGGTTAAATATTGTGATAATTTTTACGGTACACCGAAAAAATATATCCAAGATACCGTTGAGAAGGGATACGATTGCATACTTGAGATAGAAGTTGAGGGAGCGCTTAATATAAAGGAAAATTATCCGGACTGTGTTTCCATATTTATTCTTCCGCCTTCTTTTAAAGAATTGAAAAGAAGGATTGAAGGAAGAGGAACGGAGCAATCTGATGTTATTTGCAAGCGTCTTGAGAAAGCCAGGAAAGAAATAGAGTTTGCAGACAGATATGATTATGTTATTGTAAATGATAGTGTTGAAAATGCAGTAGTGGGTATTAGTAATATCCTAGCTGCTGAAAAGCTTAAGTTTACTAGGAATAAGGGTATATTGAAAACATTGGAATCTTAAGCACTATAAATTATTGAGCGGGACATTCAGCATAAATTTAGGGAGGTTTTGCTTTTATGAAAGATATTATCGATAATAAAAAATTGTCCATGATTGAGCCTGGAATTAATTCTCTTTTAGATAAGGTTGACAGCAGGTATACGCTTGTAGTAGCTGCAGCTAAAAGGGCAAGGCAGTTGACTGAAGGAGCTCACAAGCTGACCGAATGTGATTCGGAGAAGCCTGTTACGGTAGCAATAAATGAGATTGATGAGCATAAGATTACATATATCAGAACAAAGAGCGGAATTAAATAAGTATGTATAATTGTTAACCGGATATGATATAGTTAATTTATTCGGTTTAATGTATTGACAGTTTGAGACCTATGGCAGGGTATTATTTGCTGATAGGTCTTAATCTTATTTTACTATTTTCGGGAGGAAAACATGCTTAAGGGTAAAACTGTTGTAGTTGGTGTGTGTGGAGGCATTGCAGCCTATAAGGCAGTTGAAGTGGTAAGCAGCTTAAAAAAGCTGAATGCAGATGTGCATGTAATTCTCACCAATAATGCAGCTAAGTTTGTAACACCACTTACCTTCCAATCAGTTTCTCACAACCCTGTTACTGCGGACATGTTCGAGGAACCTAAAACCTGGGACATAAAGCATATATCTCTGGCACAAAAAGCAGACATGATTGTTGTTGTACCTGCTACTGCCAATATAATCGGCAAAGTTGCCTGCGGTATAGCAGACGACATGCTTTCAACGACAATAATGGCTTCAAAGGCACAGGTGCTGTTT
>JAAZCB010001095.1 GCA_012513545.1 Clostridiaceae bacterium | reverse complement strand
TAATACTCCTAATACCCTCTTTTTTCTTTAAATTCTATCACTTAGCATAAATTCTTACAATAGGACCCAAATGATGATATAAAATATATAATGTTAATGCAATTCATCTCTAGAGTTGTAAATAAAATGTCTATAAAAATGCTATTATGAGCAAGTATTTTTTTTGACTTATAATATTAAAGAGTGTTATATTAATATATAGTAAATCGATTAACTATTAATAACCTGTTAATTAATTGATTAAATAATGAGGCGGTAGTGAATGGAAACGAAAGTATCCTTTTATGAAATCATACAAAGAATGAATAAACTAAATATTCTTCACCGCATTAATATTAACAAACAGGCAGTGAAAAACGGATTATATCTTGGGCAACTGCCAATTCTGGAATATATCGAGAGGCACGAGGGATGCACGCAGCGTGAGGTTGCCGATTATATGAAGGTGTCTCCGCCGTCTATTGCTACTTCCGTAAAGCGTATGCAAAAATCCGGTCTGCTTAAAAAAGTAGCTGATAGGAGTGATTTAAGATATAACCGCCTTACAGTTACTAAAAAAGGCAGGGAAATTTCACAAAAGTGCCGCAAAGACTTTGACAAGGTGGATGAACAACTGTTTTCCGGCTTTAACGAGAAAGAATGTGAACAGCTTTTAGGCTATTTTGAGAGAATGATTGACAACATGCGAACTGATGAACTAGCAAACAAAAACTTTTTCTCGCTCATTGCCGAAGAAAAAAAGCTGTTCGATAAGCAAAACAAGGAGGACTAGCATGGAAATCAAAAAACTTTTGCCCTATTTATCCAAGTATAAATTATATGCAATACTATGTCCACTGGCTATTATTTGCGAAGCACTATTAGAAATAAGGATTCCACTGCTTATGGCAAAAATTGTAGATGAAGGTATTCCTTCAAAGGATATTACTTTTGTACTTAGAACAGGCGGGTTTATGGTGGTTATGGCAATTTTGGGGCTTGTATTTGGTGCGCTGGCTGCAAAATTTGCTGCCATTGCAGCAATGGGGCTCGGAAGCGAATTACGTAAGGGACTGTTTGACAAGATTCAGGATTTTTCTTTTTCCAATACCGACAAATTCAGTACTGCTTCCCTGGTAACCCGGTTGACCACCGATGTAAACAATATACAAAATGTATTTATGATGATAATACGTACTATGGTGCGTGCGCCGGTTATGATGATCAGTGCAACCATTATGGCCTTTACCATAAACAAAAGCCTTGTTACGGTATTCTTAATAGCTATCCCATTTTTGGCAACAGTTTTAGCACTCATTGCTGTCGCAGCATACCCTCGCTTCGTTAAATTACTGAAAAAGTACGATGCCATAAATGCTTCCGTGCAGGAAAATCTGGTTGCTATTCGAGTAGTTAAAGCTTTTGTACGTTCAAAATATGAAAAGATGAAATTTAAAGTTGCCAATGACGATATGATGAATGCAGCTATAAAAGCTGAGAAAATTGTTATATTGAATCTTCCATTCATGCAGTTTACAATGTATGCATGCATTGTCTCTATTTTATGGTTTGGCGGAAATATGGTTATTAGCGGCACGATGTTGAATGGACAATTAATAAGCTTTATCAGTTATGTCACACAAATATTGATCTCTCTTATGATGATTTCCTTCGTGTTTATTACAGCGTTAATTTCCCGTGCTTCTTTGAGCCGTGTTATTGAGGTAATTGACGAACCTATAGATATTA
Source organism: Clostridiaceae bacterium (assembly GCA_012513545.1). The sequence goes on along the minus strand of JAAZCB010001095.1, from coordinate 157 downwards.
CAGATACAAACATAATTACAGATACGAAAGTGAAAGACGGCTCCATTGTTTTTGAAAAGGTATCATTTAAATACAATCCCAAGGCTGAAGACAATATACTGGAAGACATAAATATTCATATTGAATCAGGCCAGACCATCGGTATTATTGGAGGAAC
>JAAZCB010001094.1 GCA_012513545.1 Clostridiaceae bacterium | reverse complement strand
GACTTATTCCCTCATTAACCATCAACGTCTCCTTTAGCACTTTCTGCATTTCCTCAATGCCGGCTTCGAGAGTTTCTGACCGTTTATGAATGCCCTCAATCAAATGCAGCCTTGCTAATCCCAACTCACCGTTTCTTAAATACTCTTCGCATTCATTCACTCTTGAGAGTTTTATGAGTATATCCCTTGTCTTAACATATTCACTATTATTCTCATTAAGCCCATGTTTTAGAGCTTCCAACCTCTCTACCCTTTTAAGCAGGTCTTCAATCGACCTTATCACTTCTTCCGATTTTACCAGATTTCCCTCTAGAATTTCAAGGTCCTTATACTCTTCAAGTCTTTCGCCTATACTCTTAAGTTCATCTTTAAGGCGTTCCCCTGTCTGGCTTTCACGTCTTAAATCTGCTGCAGTATCCCTTATGGATTTGTCGATTATATGGAGTCCTGTCAGACGTCCAATGGCTTTTGCGCGTAGTGCGCCCGATTCGGATATGAGGAACGGGCCTTCCAACTGCTCACCAAAGTTCAGATTGGACCTTATATCAGTATCAAGAACAACTTTCGGTATACCATGGGCTTTTATTATTTCAAGAGGAACCTCATTTCCAAAACCTTCGAATATACTGGACTGCCCCTGGGCATCCTCGAGTATGTACCTGTTCTTACTCTGTGTTCGTTCTCTTGTAATAGTATAACCATTGCTTATTTCAATAGTCACCCTTGCCCCTTTTGTACCCTGTCTTATAAACTCGTTTCCCCTGGGTTCGTTGTACAAAACCCATTTTATAGCCCTTAAAACGGCTGACTTACCCTGATCAGAAGGTCCTACAATGACATTAAGACCTTTATCGAAAACAAGTTCGGTATTCTCATGTGATTGAAAGTTCTCAATTTTAACCTTCTTAATCCTGATCATTCTTCCTCCTGCCCCAAAGAGAAACTTTCCCGGGAAATGACTATCCTTCTTAAAGCCTCTTCCCTGACATTTGGACTCAATTCCTGATTTTGGGCAATGTCTTCTATAATTTTCACCAGATCTATTTTTCTATATTCACCCGAAGCAGCAACACCTTCATAAAACTGGTGAAGCTTAAGACTTCTGTCTTTTGATGCTTCAAGCTTTTCTCTATCCAATACAGTGTCTCCAGGCAGAGCAGTTTTCAATTCAATTTCACTGACCTTCATGCCCTCGTCACCCAGTTCTACAAAAACTGCCTTCGGCTTTCGGTTGATTTCAGCAATACTGTTTGATATTCTTACAATACTCCCAGGATTGACAAAATACTTATCTCCTTCTTTTACTATGCCAAAGCCGCTGTGATAATGTCCGGCAAAAGTAATGTCCGCCTGCGTATCCTTCAAATCCTCCAGCAGGGTATATGAAATTCCTTCATAAAACGGCTTCAAAAGAAGCATTCCATGAACTATGTTTATTGCATAATCTGCATCTTCACGCTTTTTAACAACATAGTACTTTTTAAACTCCTGTCCGTCAATTTCATAGTTATATGATTTTCCTGTGAGCTGTACACTGATTCCATCTTTATTAAGCATAACTTCTTCGTCATAACTTATTATTCTTATAATCCCAGTGCCTTCAAGAAGCCCAAGCATGGTTCTACTAATAGTGCCGGGGTTATGCCCGTATATGTCATGGTTCCCTGCAACAGTATAGATTGGTTTCTCGAAGTTTTTTACAATAATGGCAAATTCTCTTACTATCGAAGGAGAAATATCAGGTCTGTCAAACCAGTCGCCTCCATGAAGTATGTAGTCAACCCCCAGACTGTCTGATATTTCTTTTATTTCTCTGAATTTATCCTTAAGAGTTTCATAAAAGTTATCTTTTCTGTTTTTTGGTGTTGTTCCTCTAATATGTGAATCTGTAAAAAAAAGAAACTTCATTTTAAAATCTCTCTTTCAAGTGCTTATTGACATCAGTGATTTATTCTACTTGTTATTCTGGCTATTGAACTTTTCCAAATACTCACTCCACCATTCCTGGTTTTCAAGTGTGCTTAACTCACTGCCTAGATGCGAGGCATCACCCTCAAGAACTACACTGAACTTATCGTTTTCATAATCAATTACTGTTATCGAAGTGTTGTCAAACCACTTGATGTTAATCATTTCAGAAAGTTCAAACCCATAAAAAATGCACATTAGTGACCTTATAGCCGTACCATGTGTCACAATACAGACATTTTTCCCTTTATTGTTCTTAATAATATACATTACTTCGTCAATGAGTCTCTTCTGAAATTCCTCCATTGTTTCTCCATTAGGCATTCTGTGAGTATGAGGTTTGTTCTCCCAGGTATCGTACTCTTCCGGCCACAAGCCCGGAAGTTCGTCCCATCTCTTTCCCTCCCAGTCTCCTCCGTTTATTTCCTTTAGTTTGTCAGTCTGAACAATCGGTAGACCCTTAACTTCAGAAATATATTGAGCTGTCTGAACAGTTCTTCTAAGGCTGCTCGAGTAAAGAACGTCAATATCAAGATCTTTAAGTTTATTTGCTGCCAGCTTAGCCTGAACATGACCCTTTTGGGTTATTTCAGAATCAGTCCAGCCGTGAAACTCCCTTATATAATTGCCTTCAGCCTCAGCATGACGTACAAATATCAGCCTGGTTTTCAAATCTTCATCATCTCCAAAGTATATTAATAAGTTGTCAACTTTCCTATTATTTCATAAACATTATTATGCTTATACATTTTAAGGTAATTTTCTATTCCCTGTGCCACATCAACACATGCCGTCGGGTTTACAAAATTGGAGGTGCCTACCATCACTGCACTGGCACCTGCAAGCATGAATTCCACTGCATCGTCACCGTTTGATATGCCACCCATTCCTATGACAGGAACTTTAACTGCTCCCGATACTTCGTAAACCATTCTGACGGCAACCGGCTTGACAGCAGGTCCGGAAAGTCCTCCCATATTATTTGCCAATATAGGCCTTCTCCTGTGAATGTCAATAGCCATGCCGAGTATAGTGTTAATTAAAGAAAGAGCATCTGCCCCTTCAGACTCTGCAGCTATTGCGATTTCTTTGATATCAGTAACATTTGGAGTAAGCTTTACTATAAGGGGCTTTTTGCAAAACGGTCTAACCTTTTTTGTAATCTCGGATATCCCACCTATAGTATTTCCAAAAGCAACACAGCCTTTTTTTACATTAGGGCAGGAAACATTAAGCTCCACCGCATCTATATCAGCTTCTGACAGCATCTCTGCCATTTCGCAGTACTCTTCAATAGTATTACCTGCAATATTTGCTATTATAAGTGTATTGTATCGCCTTAAAAACGGAATTTCATTCTCAATAAATGCTTTGACTCCGGGATTCTGAAGTCCTACACTGTTTAGAATCCCTGCCGGCGTCTCTGCAATCCTTGGTGGCTTGTTTCCCTGGCGAGGCTCTAAGGTCAATCCCTTTACCGATATTCCTCCAAGAAGATTAATATCCATGTAATCATTGTATTCCCTGCCAAAGCCAAAAGTACCCGAAGCCGCTATAACCGGATTTTTAAGCTTAAGTCCTGCTATTTCCACACTCATATCAATTAATCTATCACTCATCAAAGATCACCTCATTGCTCCAGAACACAGGACCATCCTTGCAAACATGGCTGTATTTCCAGTTTTCATCAGTACCGGTTTTGCATGCACAAACCAGACAGGCTCCAATGCCGCAGCCCATTCTCTGCTCTAAGGAAACCTGGCACTTTATGCCTTTGTCCTTCGCAATTTGTACCACTTTCCTAATCATTGGCATTGGACCGCACGTATATATGATATCATATTTTTTCTTTTCAAGCTCATTTTCCAAAGATATTGTAACAATACCCTTGTCTGCGAAGCTTCCATCATCTGTTGATATAAAAAGACTGTTTGAGGCTGCTTTGAATTCCTCTGTAACTACAACATAATCAATACTTCTGAATCCAAGGAAGGCTGCCTTTTCTGCATTTTTTTTCTCACGGAGCAGGAACAGAAGAGGAAAAATACCAATTCCGCCTCCTACAACAGCAATACTTTTATATTCATCCGAAATATCAAAGGGTTTTCCCAGTGGACCTATTAAATCTACCTGACTTCCGGGCTTTGTTTGTGACAAATACTCTGTACCTATACCTTTTATCTGAAATATAATATCAAAGGTGCTCTTATCACGGTCCACACTGCATATGCTTATGGGTCTTCTCAATAGGGCGTTAATACCCTCACTGCATTTTACATTTACAAACATACCCGGAAGTGCGTTTTGTGATATATATTCGGATTCAATTGTCATCCTGTATATTGACTTCGCAATTTTCTCAACGTTTCTTACTCTTTCAAACAATACTTTTGACATTTTATCCTCCTCTATTCTCTTGCAAGCACACTTAAGTTTAGTACCTCAAAGTCCTTTTCTTCCTTACCGAGCTTGATACAGTTCAAAACCGCCCTTACAGTATCAAGTGAAGTAAGGCATGGTATCGACATCTCTACAGCCTTTCTCCTGATTTTGAAGCCATCTCTTTCAGGCTTTCTTCCCTTTGTAGGGGTGTTTATAATAAGGTTTATCTTTCCTGACTGAATCAGATTAAGAATATTAGGTTCACCTTCTTCAATTTTACGGACTGAATTTGTAGCAATCCCTTCTCTGTTGAGCATATGGGCGGTGTTTCCGGTTGCATACAGCTTGAAGCCAAGCTTTTCAAACTCTTCAGCCATAGGAATAAGCTCCGGCTTATCCGTATCACGGACTGTCATGAGGATTCCTCCGCCTTCTTTGGGAAGCTTGATTCCAGCTCCGAGTATGCCTTTATACAAAGCATCGTGGAAGGTCTTTGCTATTCCAAGTACCTCTCCCGTAGATTTCATTTCAGGTCCTAAACTGATATCAACATCGTGAAGCTTCTCAAAGGAGAACACCGGTACCTTTACGGCTACATATTCAGACTCCCTGTAAAGGCCGCTTCCATATTCAAAATCCGAAAGCTTTCTCCCCATCATTATCCTGGTAGCCAGATTAACCATCGGTATACCGGTAACCTTGCTTATATAAGGAACGGTACGGCTTGAACGCGGGTTAACCTCAATCACATAAAGTTCGTTGTTGTAATACACATATTGTATATTAACAAGCCCTATTACATGAAGAGCTTTTGCAAGCTTTCTTGTATAGTCAACTATTTTTACCTTTAATTTTTCATCAATTGTCTGCGTCGGATAAACCGATATACTGTCACCTGAGTGTACTCCAGCCCTTTCCAGGTGCTCCATAATACCCGGGATAAGGATCTCTTCACCGTCACATATTGCGTCAACTTCTATTTCCTTTCCCATCATGTACTTGTCAATCAATATCGGGTGTTCCTGTTTTACCCTGTTTATAATTTCCATGAATTCAGTGACATCCCTGTCGCTGAAGGCTATTTCCATTCCCTGACCTCCTAAGACGTATGAAGGTCTTACCAGTACGGGATATTTGAGTTCATTCGCAGCCTCAATAGCCTGCTCCAGAGTATACACAGTCTTTCCCTGAGGCCTTGGAATCTCTAGTTCCTCTAAAATTGCATCAAATTTCTCCCTGTCTTCTGCAGCGTCAATATACTTTGGCTCGGTACCGAATATTTTGACACCCATTTCATCAAGGGCCTTTGTAAGCTTTATGGCAGTCTGTCCTCCGAACTGAACAATAGCTCCGTCAATCTTTTCGGTCTCAACTATATTTTCAACATCCTCAGCCGTTAAAGGTTCAAAATAAAGCCTGTCTGCAGTATCAAAGTCAGTGCTGACAGTCTCAGGGTTGTTATTTGCAATTATCGTCTCATAGCCCTCTTCCTTAAGACCCCAGACCGAGTGAACAGAACAGTAGTCAAACTCTATTCCCTGTCCGATTCGTATAGGACCCGAACCAACAACCAGAACCTTTTTCCTTTCTGATTTTTTGACTTCACAGTGTTCATCATAGGTCGAGTAGTAATAAGGAGTAACTGCTTCAAACTCAGCTGCACATGTATCAACCATCTTATAAACAGCTCTTATGCCAAGCTCTTTTCTTCTTAAAGTAACCTCTTTTCTGTCGCTGCCTGTTAACCTGGCTATGATTGCATCTGTAAATCCCATCTTCTTGACCTTCTTCATAAGCTCAAAGTTAAAATCGGAAAGCTTATACTTCTTAAGCTTCTCCTCTATTAAGACCAGGTCTTTTATTTTGTTCAGGAAGAAGAGATCTATTTTGGTCGTATCATTTATCTCATCAATAGTAACACCTCTTCTAATTGCCTCTGCAATAACAAGCAGCCTTTCATCATCAACATTCTTCACTTTCTCTTCTATTTCATCATCGGTAAACTTCTTGTAAATATCCTGCTCCAGTGTAAATACCCCAAGTTCCAGCGAACGCAGAGCCTTCATAAAAGCAGCCTCAAAGGAACTGCTTATAGCCATAACCTCACCCGTTGCCTTCATTTGCGTACCCAGAGTCTTTTTAGCCTTCACAAACTTGTCAAACGGCCATTTTGGAATCTTTACCACTACATAATCGAGGGTAGGCTCAAAGCAGGCATAGGTCTTTCCTGTAACGGCATTCTTTATCTCGTCAAGTCCATATCCTATGGCAATCTTTGAAGCAACCTTTGCAATAGGATAACCGGTAGCTTTTGAAGCTAAAGCAGATGAACGGCTGACCCTGGGATTAACCTCTATAACTCCATACTCGAAGCTTGTTGGGTGAAGAGCGAACTGCACGTTACAACCGCCTTGAATCCCCAAAGCCGATATAATTTTCAAGGATGCTGAACGCAGCATCTGATATTCCCTGTCGGTAAGTGTCTGTGAAGGAGCGACAACAATGCTGTCCCCTGTATGAACCCCAACAGGGTCAATATTTTCCATATTACATACCGTAATAACGTTTCCTTTACCGTCACGCATTACTTCGTACTCAATTTCTTTCCAACCTGAAATACATTTTTCAATCAGTACCTGATTAACTCTGCTGAGTCTAAGCCCGTTAGTACCGATTTCCATGAGTTCCGAAGAATTGTATGCAATCCCCCCTCCTGAGCCTCCTAAGGTGTAGGCAGGCCTTACAATCACAGGATAACCTATCTCAAGTGCAAACTCCAGTGCATCTTCAATAGTATTAACAACCTTGCTTGCTATACAAGGCTCTCCAATTCTCTCCATCGTATCCTTGAAAGCCTGCCTGTCTTCAGCCATCTTAATTGCTTCAGTTGCAGTCCCAAGGAGCTTTACACCGTTATCCTCCAGAAATCCCGATTCAGCCAGCTCCATAGCAAGATTAAGCCCGGTTTGACCTCCTAGTGTCGGAAGAATACTGTCTGGTTTCTCTTTTCTGATAATATTCTTTACCACTTCTACCGTAAGCGGTTCTATATAAACTTTGTCTGCAATATTTGTATCTGTCATGATTGTCGCAGGATTGCTGTTTACCAGAACAACTTCAATATTTTCTTCTTTTAAAGCCCTGCATGCCTGGGTGCCTGCGTAGTCAAACTCTGCTGCCTGACCTATTATTATCGGTCCTGAGCCTATAACCAGGACTTTCCTGACATCATCTCTTTTAGGCATTTTTTAACCCCCTTACTCTATTTATAACGCTTGTAACTTGTATTCTTTCATCATTTCAATAAACTCATCAAACAAGTATGCAGTGTCTGTAGGTCCCGGTGAAGCCTCAGGATGGAACTGGACTGTAAATACAGGTATATTCCTGTATCTTATTCCTTCAACAGTACCATCGTTCATGTTCCTGTGACTGACCTCCATTCTTGTTTTATCCATTGAAGACTCTACAATAGTGTATCCATGGTTTTGTGATGTTATATATGTCAAATCCTTATCCAGGTCTTTTACAGGGTGATTACAGCCCCTGTGCCCGTATTTCAGCCTTTCAGTATCGGCACCGTTTGCCAGTGCAGTCAGCTGATGCCCAAGACATATCCCGAATATAGGCTTTTTACCCATTAATTCCTTTAAGGTATTTATCGTTTCAACACAATCCTTAGGGTCACCAGGGCCATTTGACAGCATTATGCCATCAGGATGAATACCTTCTATTTCTTCGGGTTTAGCATTTGCAGGAAAAACATGTACATCGCATCCCCTTTTTAAGAGTGAACGAACTATGTTCTGTTTGATGCCCAGGTCAATAAGGGCTACCTTGAAACCCTCACCCTTGTAATGCACAACCTCTTCTGTCGTAACAAATTGAACCGGGTCTTTAATGGCATAAGCCTTAATATCCGCCAACCTTTCACTTAAGTTAAAGTCAGGACTGGTTGAAATAATCCCCTTCATGGTTCCCTTTTCCCTTAATACTCTGGTTAACGCTCTGGTATCAATTCCCTGTATTCCAATAATATTATGTCTTTTCAGATAGTCATTCAGTGTCTCAACCGATCTCCAGTTACTGGGATTGTCACAAAGTTCTCTCACAATAAAGCCTTTAACCTGAGGTTTTTTTGACTCTGTATCGTCAATATTAACACCATAGTTCCCGATAAGAGGATAGGTCATCGTTACAACCTGACCACAGTACGACGGATCTGTTAGAACCTCCTGATATCCCGTCATACCAGTATTAAATACTATTTCACCAATTACTTCCCCTTCAATTCCAAAATTCTCACCTTCAAAAACAGTTCCATCTTCTAGCGCAAGAAAAGCTTTCATACTCTTTCCACCCCATCCATAATCCTCTAAATTCTGTTTATTTATTAATTATTCATCATAATTTAAGTGCAGTATTTATATCGTCCCTCATTCTAATAGCTTCAGCTCTTGATGCTTCAGCGAACCTCTCTTCACTGTAAATTTCCTTCCACTGCTCAGAGGTATATGCACACATAATGCTTCTTGATGCATTTACAATTGCCCCGAGACCATCGCTGTTAAACGAATGAACGACATCTCTTGCAGTACCTCCCTGGGCTCCGTAGCCCGGTACTAAAATGTACGCTTTCTTAAGGATTTTCCTTAAGATTTTGGACTGGTTAGGGTAGGTAGCACCAACTACCGCGCCTACACTACTGTAGCCATATTTCCCTATAAGATTTGTACCCCACTCATTAACATTCTCTGCAACTATCTCATATATGCTCTGTTCATGCTGTGTTAACAAATCCTGTATCTGACCGGAGGACTTGTTGGAGGTCTTAACCAGAATAAAAATTCCCTTTTTGTATGTTAAGCAATCATCAATGAAAGGTTTTATTCCGTCTATCCCAAGGTATGGATTAACTGTAAGTGCATCAACATCAAACACAGGTTCCTTTATGTTGTCAGTTATCTCTGTTCTGCCCAGAAATGCTGCTGAGTAGCTCTGAGCAGTAGCTCCTATATCGTTTCTTTTTCCATCTGCAATAACAAGAAGCCCTTTTTCCTTTGCGTACCTGACCGTATCCTGGAAAACTCTCATTCCTTCAAGTCCATACATCTCGTAGTATGCCATCTGAGGTTTGACTGCCGGTACAATGTCATACACGGCATCGATTATTTTCTTATTAAACTCCAATATGGCTTCTGCCACTGCCTTTAAGTTCTTCCCATGCTTTTCGAACATCTCTTTTTGTATGAATTCAGGGACGTAATCAATCTTCGGATCCAGCCCCACTACTGTCGGATTATTCTTTTCCTTTATCTTCTCAATCAAAGTATCAACAAACATATCGCTACTCTCCCAAAAATTTATTAATATATGCCTAAGGCTACTTAAGCAATACCTTCTCCCTAACAACCACATTACCATTTACAATGGTATAATAAACCGATCCGGTCAGTTTAAATCCATGAAAAGGTGAATTTCTGCTCTTTGACTTGAACTTATTAATATCCACATAATACTCTTCGTCAGGATCGACAATAATAATATCTGCACTTCTTCCCACTTCTATTGAACCTTTATTTAATCCCAGAATTCTTGAGGGATTTACACACATCTTTTCAACCAATTGTTCAATAGTTAGGTGTCCTGGCTTTACCAGATATGTCATTGCCAGCGAAAAAGCTGTTTCAAAGCCTGCTATTCCATTTGCAGCAACAGCAAACTCAACGTTTTTCTCATCCACATGGTGTGGAGCATGGTCGGTGGCAATTATATCAATGGTTCCATCCTTCAGTCCTTCTACAATCGCATTGGCATCCTTTGCAGTCCTAAGCGGAGGATTAACCTTTGCAAGGGTATTGAAATCACTGCAGGCATCCTCAGTCAATGAAAAGTAATGAGGACATGTTTCACAGGTCACATTTACTCCGCGTTTTTTTGCATTTCTGATTAGGTCTACTGCAAGTGATGTACTTACATGAGCAATGTGTACTGGTACTTTTGTATACTCAGAGAGTATAACCTCTCTTGCCACCATTAACTCTTCAGCAGCGGCGGGAATACCTTTAAGCCCCATAAGCGTTGACTGCAGCCCCTCATTCATTACACCCTGATCTGCAAGTTCAAGATCCTCACAGTGCGATATAACCGTTATATCAAACATGGATGCATATTCAAGAGCCTTTTTCATAATTGAAGGGTTTTTGACCGGTCTTCCGTCATCAGATATAGCAACTGCTCCTGCAAACTTCAACTCACCGATTTCTGAAAGCTCTTCTCCCTTCAGTCCTTTAGTGATAGAACCTATCGGGTATACATTCACAACCCCGTCCTGCTTTGCCTTGTTAATAACATATTTAACAAGTGGTTCACTGTCTATTACCGGATTTGTATTAGGCATGCATGCAATAGATGTAAATCCACCCACAGCTGCACTTCTTGTTCCGCTCTCAATATCTTCCTTGTACTCAAAACCAGGATCCCTTAAATGACAATGAGCATCAACAAGACCGGGAAGTACATACTTGCCTTGAGCATATATCACATCGCCGTTTAACAGCTCAAGCTCTTCTCCCATTTCAATAATCTTCCCATCTTCGATCAATATATCAATTTTGGCATTTATTTTTGTTTT
>JAAZCB010001093.1 GCA_012513545.1 Clostridiaceae bacterium | reverse complement strand
CCTGCGCCGTTCAAGCATATTATGAAACCTGTCAAACTGTGCCAAACCGATACTGGCTAAAATATCAGTCATATTGCATTTATAAGCCGGATAAACTATGTCATATTCCCAGGATCCTTTTTGTGTCTTTGCCAGAGCATCCTTGGATTGCCCGTGAAGGCTGTATAACATATACTGATTGTATAACCATTCATTATCTACACCAATATCATCACTCCAGACAACAGCTCCACCTTCTGCTGTAGTCAGATTCTTAACCGCATGGAAGGAAAAACAAGTAAAGTCTGCAAACCTGCCGCATTTGAGGCCTCTCGTCTCAGCACCGAAAGCATGTGCTGCATCAGCCATTACAATAACCCTGTTAAACAAACTTTGTACGTCGTTACTTGCTTTAAATAAATGCCTTTTACTGTATACCGCTTCATATATGGAATCATAGTCACAAACTACCCCGGCAAGATCAACCGGAATTATGACCTTTGTTCTCTCTGTTATTGCATCAGCAAGCTTTGAACAATCCATTTCATATGAGTCAGGAGCTACATCAACCAATACAATTTTTGCCCCTACATGATCAATAACTGAAGCTGATGCCGTATATGTATATGGAGTAGTAATTACCTCATCTCCCGGTCCCACTCCTAAAATACGGAGTGTCAATTCCATGGCAGATGTAGCGGAATTAAGGCATACTGCCTTTTTAACTCCAATATACTCAGCAATTTTTTGCTCAAACAGCTTAGTTTTAGGTCCGGTTGTAATCCAACCGGACCTCATAACCTGAACCATTTCAGAAATCTCTGCATCGGTAATGTCCGGTGGAGAAAAGGGTATATTCTTTAAAACGTTAATGCTCATTTGATTTCCCCCTCTTTTGATAACTGTTGATTACATAAAGCTCTTACTCATATACTAGATTAATAATTACTACATTACGTCTAGAATCGAATGAATACATTACAAAATCGCCATGTCTGATATAAAAGTAATAGATGAACTTTAACTTTTCTACAGTTACTCCCCGAATATCTTTCTGTCTGACTTACAAATTATTATATTATACTGACTATATAACTTTAATTAAAGGATTCCACCTGTTTTTGAGCAACTTTCCCCTCTGTTTTTTCAGCATCTTCATTTTTCATAAAAGCAATCGCTAACAACGCCATGCTTGATAATAAGAGACCTATCAAACCGGCTATAAGAACATACATCTTATTCACGCTTTGTCTTTGAAATTCTTCAGGAGACAGATTCTTTATCGCATCCTTAAATACTTGATTCTGATAATATTCAGACACTGTGTCATTTGCTGAATTGATTATATTTTCAAGTTTTTTAGTTATATTGGGAATCATTTCTTTAATGGACTGCTCAGCCCTAATTTTCTCCTGTTGTGAAACTGTGTCATTTCTTAACTCTTCAATTTCTCTCTGGTAATAGGAAATATCATGCAAGGCGCTTGTAGAAGCAACACCTGCATTTGTAAACCTTTCAGATAAGGAATTATAGTATTCGTCATTACTTTCAATGTCAAAGGCTCCGCCAGCGGCACTGCCATCCCCGCTTAATCCGGGTATAACCATAGTATTTTCATTCCGCTGGTATTTACCAAGCATACCATCGACAGTTTTTGCTTCATCTTCCTTTTTAGCTTTCTCAAGCTCTTTCCTCTTTATTATATGTTCATAATACTTGACAAGACGCTCCTTGTCCTTTGTAAGGTTGAAGGCATCAACTATTGAATCATACCTGTTTATATCCACAGTATCAATTACTTCCACAGACTCGCTAACATCTGCAAAGGACATTCCGGTACTGTTTGCCCTGAAATCGGCAGCATTTTTTTCCTTCAATTTTGAATTCATATAATTCTTAATTAAGTCCAACTGATTTCTTATTACTATCGTCAATTCAGGATAATCATATTCCTCAGGGTTAATATGTCCTATAGCATTCGCAAGAACAGACCTGTCCGAATATGTCTCATTAAAATTATTCCTGTACTCTTTGATTATTTCAGCCAGAATTTCTCTTGCTTTATTTTCAGATATTCCTACTTTCTTACTTACATTGTAGTTTATTACAAACCTGTTTGGGTAATAATTATAGCTCTGGAGTTCACCAATACCGTTCTTTTTATTTTCCTCAAGCATTTTTATTTTTTGGGTTATATCCCCTGGAATAATTGGCTCAATTTCAATTTCCATTCTTATCAAGTCCGAATTAAGCCCATATTGCTCCAGCCCAAGGTTTTTTACTACTTTTTCAATTATAGCAGGTGATTTGATCTGACTGATATCAAAAGTATTGCCCTTGGGATCAAGGCCTTTCTCTATGCCTTCAAAATTAAAAGATAGGATTGTTTTTACAACGCCTTTGTGATCATTAGTAACAGTAAGCACCAAAAAGGAAATAACAATTGCTGCAAGCATGGTGCCAAGTACTATCCATTTTCCCTTTATGATTACATTAATTATTTTCCTTATGTCCAATTCCCTTTCACTATTGACTTCATCGCTTTTTACAATAAGCTCAATCTTATCTCTTGTATTCATATCCATAAATATGGTCCCCCTTAATTTCCCACCTTAAGTCAATAATCTTTGACTATGTAATCCATGTTTATGCTATTTCAAATACTTCTTATAAATATCCTTTATTTTATCTACTTCATCTTGTGAGAACTTT
>JAAZCB010001092.1 GCA_012513545.1 Clostridiaceae bacterium | reverse complement strand
GAAAAACATGCTTTATTTTTTAACTGGTGCATATGATCCTGCCACCAAACCCTCTGATACTGAAGAGTTAGCGAATACGGTAAAGGGCAGTTACTATAGAGAGATGGACGGTTTGGGACATTTCCCCATGAGTGAAGATTATGAGATATTTAAGCGTTATCTAATGCCGGTTCTGGACGACATTCTCAAAAGAGAAGGAAAAATGTAATAATTTATTGTGGTAATTTTTTGGATAAATCAGAAATAGAACAATGAAATATTATTAATTATGAATGAGCAGTATTTCTCCGGATTAATGAATAATTGATAAGAATCAACATAGGGTTTGAGGGTTCTACAATCAGTATACAGCTGAGCGTTGAGCCCCTTTTTTTCGCTAAAGGTAAAGATTTATTCAGAGGTGATCTTCTTTTGGATTGTTGGGATTGCTGCTTGTGAATAACAGAAGCGATATCATCGGAAGCAGCACTGGTTGAATTTAGATTTATTGAAAGTTTTTTGATTTAATACGAAAATTATTAAAAAGTATAGCTTAATTTATTAAGGGAGTGTATGAATATGGCTCAACTAAAAGACTTCGGAATGGACATGACAGGCAAAAAGGTGCTGATTACCGGCGGCGGACGCGGTATAGGCAAAGATATTGCAATAACCCTGGCAAAAGCCGGAGCTGATGTCGCAATTGCTGCCAGAACGGAAAAGCAGCTTATTGAGACAGCAGATGCAATTAATGCTTTAGGGAGAGTTGCTGTTCCTATTCAGTGTGATGTTTCAAAGAAAAAAAGTGTTGATAATGCTGTCGACAAGGCAATTGCAGATTTAGGCGGGATAGATGTTTTAATCAACAATCATGGAATTATGGAGCGTAAAAGAACGATTGAAATTACCGAAGAAGAATGGCTGCAAGTAATGAACACCAATGTAAATGGGACATTTTACATGATTCAGGCCGTAGGAAAACATATGATTCCAAAAAAGAAAGGGAAAATCATAATCGTGTCATCAGTTGTGGGGCTGCGTGGAGGACCTGGTATCTATTTACATTACAGCACATCGAAGGGTGCTCTTGTGTCTATGACACGTGCATTGGCGATGGAATGGGGCCGTTTTAATATCAACGTAAACGGAATAGCACCTGGATCAGTTGAAACCGGAATGTCTCCGACTATGAATGACCCGGAGATGAAGAAGAAATATTTGAAAATAATTCCGATTGGCTGGCAGGCAATGCCTGAACATATTAGCCCGCTGGCTTTGTTTCTCTCCTCTGATGCTTCCGATTATATGACCGGTGAAGTAGTAGTTATTGACGGCGGAATGGTCCAGCATTGGTAAAGATTGAATGAACAAAAAAGGATTACCCCCGGTTGTTTTATAGACAGATTAACAGAAATGTAGCCCTTGTTGTCCGGTAATCCCAACACATGTATTTTAATTTGTACACAAATTATTATGACCCTTATAAAATAGCATTTCTTGTGTTGACGTGTAATTAAGACTTTTTATAGAACTAATTTGCCGGGAAGCAAGGGTTGAAGACAAAAAACCCGTTAAATGGTATATCTGCTGAAATCCCGGGAAAAGAATACAGCCGTATACCCAAAGTTGCAAAGTATTATTTCACCCGATATTAAAAAATGGATTAGAAATACTTAATATATCTCAGTTTCCCGGGTTGGCATAATATTTGCAATACTTATCCGTAACAAATTAAATTTATTTAATTTTTTATCCTTAATGGAGCAAATAGATGGGTTTAAAGAAAGTAGGACTGGTTTTTCAAAGCATTATTACATGCAAATAACCTACTCCGTGTATTTTAGGATGAGAAATTTGTACGAATTGATGCAAAAAGGAAGGGAGATGCAAAATCGTATGCAGAGCAAAGTAAAAGTAGCGGAAATGAAAAAAAGACCTTACTACCAGAGCAAAGTTATGCGCGGATTAGGCAGATTAGAGGATCAGGGCAAATCTGACAACAAAAGGAAAGCCTACCGTGACGATGTACGATTGGAAATTGAAAGGGCACAGCTGGTTTATGAATCATACCAGCAAACTG
>JAAZCB010001091.1 GCA_012513545.1 Clostridiaceae bacterium | reverse complement strand
GGATAGCAATGAGCGTTAACCCCGGCAGCAAAATACGCGAAGGAATAAATGCTAAAATTGAAAAGAGCGTTGAAGATATCGACCCTGCTGAACCCGACTATAAAAACCAATACGGCTTTTGCAGGATAGCAGTACGACCTAAAAATTGCAATGACATCCTTGAATGTGGCGCAGAGCCGGAGTATGAAACCGAAGAAGCTTTATATAAACAGACAGTATCTTATGGCAGCAATACTCTAGACATTGTTAATCTATTAGCAAATCAACCAAGTGCAGAAGGTGGTTTCTTGCCAATGACATTTGTAAATATTAAGCCCGGAACAAGCAACAAGAAAATAGAACCTATAATTTGTAAGGAAGATGAGGATGAATTTTATATAAAGCTGGTTGATCCTGCAACCCAAGTTGAAATTCCATTGCCTGTTGATATGCTTTGGGGAATTGATGCAACAAAATTCCTTCAAAACTCAAAAAGATTTACAGATTTTGCATCTTTTAAGAACGAAGTAAATAACTTGAAAGATACAAATGCGTATGATTATCACGTAAAGGATGTCTATTTCAATAATCTTTGCGGTCAATCGTGTTACCCTACTGAAAAAGCTCATTCGGATGTTACAGCCGGACCTTTTGTTAGCGGAGTATATTTTGACGAGATAATAGAAGCTCACGAAATGACGCACAAAGATGACTTTATTGATAAACTTGAAGATAACATTGACAGTATGTTTGTTGAAAAAATTGAGAAACTGAATGACTCCCTGACTTGTGAGAAATTATCAGATGAAGAATATATAACAAAACTAAAAAACGAAGTTATTAAAATTATGGATCAATTAATTGATAAATCAATATACGATTATTGTGAATACACTGGTGTTGCATACGATAGTAAATATTACGGAAATTTGGCTGCCGACAGCCTGATAAATTTGGCGCGTGAAAAAAGAATAAATCAAGGAGATAGAGTAAGAAATAAAGTTAGAGATTATATTACGAAGCTTCGATTGCCGTACTTTAATACAAGGAAACAAAAATGGGAATATGAAACAATTGACAGATGTCCAACTTGCAGACCTTAAGGAGACAAAAAATGAAAAACATAAAATATTACTTAATAACAGTATTACTTTTTATCAACTTGGTTTCCGCGCAGGCTATTTTTAGCCCTAAACCTTTGCCGGATTCATTGAGACAGGGAATTATTGCAAAACTTAACAGCGAAGACAGCTATGACGTTCACGAAGCAGTTAGACAGATTTCAGTCTTTTATTATGATTCAACCGGTGGGATGAATGACATTCTTGCAGCGAAAATATTCAAACAGGACAGAAGCGAAATAGGGTATTTTATTAAAGCATTAATGGGGGGCAGATATGGGAAGCCGGAATTAATCTCCTTATTATATAAATTGATAGATTCTGTTTATTATATGCATAAAGGAATAGATGATACGCCTTTAATTGAACACAAGTATGATTTTGCAAGTATTCTAGTTAAATTGGGCGATTATTCAAGAAAGGACTATATTTTTCAATTAATTGATAACTATATCAGCAATGGTAAAGCTAAAAAGATACCAGGGAATGCGATTGATAATTTATCGGATATTGAAGATAATTTCCCTGAGTATCGGCAACAAGTTACTGAATATTATAAAAAACTTATCAGATATGGAGTGTTTTATAAATCCCAAGACTTTAATGTTTCGCTATCCTTAGGTAAGTTGATTGAAAGAAATGATCCGGAAATAGTTGACCTGTGTAAATATGTAATAAAAAATGATACGACTAAAAACAGACCTACGACCGAAGCTTTCAAATATTTACAGGAAAATCGTCCGACTAATTTCGAAGAATTCTTGAAAGATGTGCTGGTTAACTGTAATGATAACAAATATGGTTTGTTTAAAAGAGATGTGATGCTATTATTAATAAAATATTATAGTTGTCCTAAAAATTACAAATATATAACTGATTATATTAACTCAACTTCTGAAGAAATAGTAAAAGAAAGATTTACTGAAATAATTAATAACTCAAGCTTTGCATATCCGCGAATAAATACTTTAAATGAGAGCAAATATGACGAAAGTGGAATATGGCGTGTTTACAATGACCCACGTGATACTATAACTTTCAGGACAGTTAATTATTTAGACTCTCTGTATTCATATAACAGGCAATGCTATGAATTTGGATGGATAAGTAATAATCAAAGTTATGAAAGAAATAAAAAAGCTATTGAAGAGCTAAAGGAATCGTGGGAAAATGGCAATAAGATTGAAATATTTAATCTTAACCATAATCAAGTAGATGACTTTAGGATAAAATTATGTGAGTTTATGATAAAAGTAGATGATGATAAAAATAATGGATTAATAACTTCCGAAGCGCACGAATTCTTATACTGGTATGCAAGATGGATATCCGGGGATTGTTCGAAAATAGCGGAAGAGGAGAATCCAAACCTCATAAAAAACCCTGATATGGAAGACGGGACGGTAGATTACTGGTACACGAACAACCCTTACGGCGGGGCGGTTTGCACATTAAAAGTAAACAATAACCTGCCTATTAGCGGCGGTTACGATGCGCTGTTAAATATAAGCGTAGCAGGTACGGCAAACGACAGACCTCTTTTAATTGTGTATTTAAAAGAAAACAAAGAACTTGGGGCTGTTTACACGTTTAGCTTTAAGACAAAAGTAACATCCGGCAGCCCGGCAATAAAATACATAAACTACGGCGACGGGCTGAAACCTTTCGGCGGCACACTGAGCGGCGAGCAGGAATGGACATTCACCACAACAGCCGCAAACAACAGCACGGATAACATTGCCATTTACATTGACGGGACAAGAAAAAGCTCGTTCCGTTT
>JAAZCB010001090.1 GCA_012513545.1 Clostridiaceae bacterium | reverse complement strand
TATCCTGTTTTAGTTACAATCACCCCATGAACATTACCAATATCGTGAATCACTCCAAAGAAATTACGGACTTTTTCCAGGGTTAGATTAGTAGAGTAATTCTTGCATTCAATCAGCACATCATGCTCAATACCAGCCTGCTTAAAATGCCACAAAACATCTATTTGATGCTCAACGCCTGAGCGTCCGCGTATAGGAACATTATGTTCAACAATTATATTTTCACTACCTTCAT
Source organism: Clostridiaceae bacterium (assembly GCA_012513545.1). Next base: position 3,436 of record JAAZCB010001090.1, on the reverse strand, counting down.
TCATTAAAATTGCTTGATATATTGCCCGTGTGAGTTGTTCGTATTCTATCGCTTCATTATATAAATCTATATCCATATTGCCTCCTCATTTGTTATGTAATAACCGGTTGCCTTGTTTGTTCCCTTTTGAGAATATCTACAAAATTGGGGGTTTTAGAATCTGGAATTATCATCGGCTTATCAACTTTTATAGTTAATGACATCGGAAAGTCTACTCCAGTAAGAATTGCTTCACCTGCCCCCAACACCGGTAGAAAGGATAATAGTTCAGCATTTGCAGAGGAACAGGCTTGTTTAATAGCTTCTTTATCATTATAGTTAATTAATCTATGTACTAAAAAGGTTCCCATCTGGCTTAGTGTACCGACAGGAATGTCTTTGGGCATTTGGGTTGCAAGGCATAAAAACAATCCATATTTACGGCATTCTTTAGCTATTTGGTCAAATGCTGATAAAGATGCTGATGCAAAGTACTCATCCACTACCGAATTGTTCAGGAATTGATGAGCTTCATCTACAAACAGTACTATTGGATTGGTTTTAAACTCACCATTTCTAGCCTTTAATAATAGATATTTTCCAATTGCATTTGCTACTATTTCTCTTGCTTGCGATTCAAAGCCTATTTTTTCAAATCCAATTCTTAATAAGTATGTATTATTATCTTTCAAGAAATCATCAATTTCTTTCGTTAAATCATTCAGTTCTTCTTCCATCTGAGTAAAACCAAAAGCTGTTTGGAGTACACCAGTGCGCCTTATACTGCCGATCCTTGTTATTAAGCTTGTGCAGTTTGCTAAGTCTGTATCATTTTTATCCCCAAACTTTAACGGATTTTGCCTATCAGTATCCCACACACATTCAGCATTAATTTGCTGTTCCAGTTTACTAATTTCAAATGTTAACAATCCATTGTCGATTTCGTTATTGTGTTTATAACAATAACGTTCAAGGTCGAGCTTAGTCATACCCTTTTTTGTTAAAATCCCATTGTTGCAAAACTCCGAAAACTGCGGCTCATTATCAATCCCTAATTCAATACATTTTAATGAACGTATAGCTTCTAATAATTTTGGAGCTTGAACTCTGCCTGCAGGTTTTACTAGAAAAAATAAATCTTCAATTGTAAGCTTTTTATATGAAAAGAATGAAGTTTCCCCCAAAATAGTTGACTTGGAATTGCCCGCTTGGGCCAATTCGCTATATTCGCCAGTTGGATCAATCAATATAGCTTTTGTATGATTCTGTTTCATACTTTCTATCAGCTTTGAAACGCTCCAGCTTTTGCCGCCTCCAGTAGTCCCTACTATGGCACAATGCCGACCAAACATTGCTTGTTGACTAATCCTTACTACAGTGTTTTTATTTGAAGTTAATGTTCCTAATTGTAATAATAATTCATCCCCCTCATCTTTTTGACCAAATCTCATTACATATTGTTGTATAAATTTTTTCGCGCAAACGTAAACTTTTGCTCCAATGTTAGGAAAGGCATTTAAACTGCGTTGAGCTTTGTGGCTTTCAAAATAATCGAATGATAGTAATATTTCGACCTTTGCAGTAGGATGAAAATCTGAACTTTGAAATGCTTTTTCACTTAAAGACAAACGTTCTTTCTCCGGTAAATCTAGCTCGGCTATTTTCCCTATAAATCCGTAGTTTTCCCCCTCTATAGTAACAAAGTTCCCAATCAAACCCCCATTAAACTCCTCGCCGAATAATATGTTTTTATTTAACAATACTGATGAAGGAAAATGCACCTTAACATATTGGGGGCTAACATGGTTTACATAGCCTATGAAATAATTAGGATTGAATGGGTTCACTATGTTGCCACCCCTCTTTTGAATAGTCATATATTTCTGAAGATGGATAGTTTTTTACGAAATCACGAAAGGTTTCGTTTACTAAGTGTAAATTCCCATTCGTTGAAGACTCCCTTTTTAATTCCACAAAAGTATTTTCTTTTTGTATCGAAGGTGATACAACAACTACTGTAATACTTGGATTAATATTCAATGCTTCATATACCATTGCTTTTATATGCTTGTCATAAAAGCTAAAGCCCAAAACAAGCAAAAGTGTATTCTTGTTTCTTAATTCTTGTTGAAATCTTGAAGTCATCTCAAAATATGGTTGTTCATAAGAATATTCATATTTCGAATTACTCGGATAAATCATTAATGGGTTTGTAGGGTTATCTGACTTTACAATCTTCTCGGACTCGCCATTATCAGAAGTAGTCTTTTCCCAATCCAAAGATCCATGGGGTTTATATAAATGAAATACCTTGGTGACAAAGTTCTCATCACTTAGCGCTCTATTGCTGCTTCTGGATACAATATCATAATCATAATTTACTCCGTTAAAAATTCTAGGATAGCTAAAGGAAAATCCATCAATAACTACATACCCGCCCCTAGAAGCAGCTTGCTCAAATAATAAATCATAATTAAGTGTAAATATCTTTACTCTGGAATATTTTAGTTTTCTAGCTGTCAACTTCCTAAGAAATACTATGTGGGGAGCATCGTCCGGCAAATCCAAACTACATTCCTCTTTAATAACTGATTTGATCTGATTTATGGTGGATTCAACATTTTGGTCATCCAAAAATGTTTGTGATACTAACGCTTTAGATAATAATGCTTCCAAGTCAGTATTTTCGCGGTTAATCTCTTTATATTTAATGATATTTGCAAAAGCCTCTAACTCATCAAAGCCTATCTTTTCAACTACTGATTTCCATAATCCTGACATGATTTTACCGTATTTATTGTTGGTACCAATTCCAAATGAAGTTCCAGACCCAGATAAAACAACAATATTCTCGTATTGCCGAGATAGAATAGAGCTATATATCCCCCGCATCTTTTTATATGCATTTTCAGCGATAGAAGAATCAGAATCTTCCTCGGCTTTTGGCAGTGTTTTTCCGTTTATTTCTATGCTTTTCGAATCAAATGCAATATTTTGATTCTCGGAATAATATATTTGTTTCAAGTTGCACTCCTTTCAACAAGGCTATCCGTATAAATATTGCCTGCCCAACAGCAAGTTTGCATTAAGAAACCTTTTATTTCTTCTTTAAAATATTTACTCAAACCTTCCCTTAAAATCCATCGTACTGCCATCGTTTAGCGCCGATCGTACCGGTTCCCCCTCAGCAGCTGATTTATATATAGCCAGTATAAGAGCAACGGCTCTTCTGCCGGCATGGGCATCGATATAGGGGGGGCGATCATGCTTAATTGCATCAATAACATCAGCATATAAAGGAGTATGACCTAAACCATAAATATTAGGCGGGTTTTCGGAAAACTGTGCTTTGACTTCCGCTGGATCATCTGCCTTATCAGCAAACAGCCATTCCTCGATTATATTTACAGATTGCCCTCCTAATTTGACCGTCCCTTTTTCACCAAAGATAACCAGG
>JAAZCB010001089.1 GCA_012513545.1 Clostridiaceae bacterium | reverse complement strand
ATTTGATTTTTAATCTGCTCATAGATCGGTGTCTCTGAGACAATTGAAATTATTATATTCATATAAACCTCAATAGGATATCATCTGTATCTACTGTATTTATATCATAGATACAGTTAGTGTGTCAATACATAAAATTAAAAAGGTCAAGGCAATCCAACCTAATACCTGTAGCATAATTGAAATTGCAGTTTTGGAGCATTATAAAGGAGCTGTTGAAAAAATAATCACCATTTCATACGTAACTACAATTGGATATTTATATGTGTTATAATTAAATCCTATTGTAAATTGTTATTGCAATAAAATTTAATCAGGAGAATAGCTATGGCAATAATAGTTATAGTCACCTTTTTTATTTTAATTAATGTTGTTACAATTTTCCATGCGTACAGATTTACACACTTTGCAGACAAAGAAATTTACTGTTCTATTGACTCAAATAATCTCTCACTGCTTGAAAAATTAAATGTACTGATATTTGGTATAAAAAATCCCCACCCAGTGAATACAACAACCCCCACATGGAATTACGAAACCATCTGTATAGACAGTAATAATATGATAGAATGCTGGAAAATCGATTTAATAGAGCCTAAAGGTGAAGTTGCCATTTTTCACGGATATGCCGGCAAAAAATCCTCAATGCTCGACAGGGCAAATGAGTTTCTAAAATTAGGCTACTCAGTATTGTTGGTTGATTTCATGGGGTCCGGAGGTTCAGAAGGCAAAAGAACATCAATTGGCTTTTTTGAAGCTTCTCAGGTAAAATTGAGTTATGACTGTCTTTCACACGAAAACAAGTATTTATACGGAACATCCATGGGCTCTGTCGCTATATTGAAAGCTATAAATGACTATGGCATAAAACCAAAAGGCATAATGCTAGAGTGTCCGTATGGAACAATGTATAAAGCTGTTAGAAACCGTTTCTGGAATATGGGATTACCAGCCTTCCCTTTCGCTTATCTGCTTGTTTTTTGGGGTGGAATACTGAACTGCTTTTGGGCATTTTCTCATAACGCAATAGACTATGCGGGTTTTGTCGAGTGTCCCACCTTACTTTTGCATGGTGAATCAGACACCAAGGTAACAAAAAAGGAAATATCCGATATATACAAGAAGCTGAGAGGTAAGAAAACCCTAAAAACATATGGCAATACAGGACATGATAATATTTATTCAAATAACAGGGATCAATGGACATTGGATATAATAGATTTCATGGCTCATTAAAATGCCCGGACCTGTTTTAATAGGCCGGGCACTCTTGAAATAATCTATCCTTTTGGCTAAGCAATCTAACCATCTATCAGTGTAACCTTTTTCTGTTCATCACAAACAATAACCTTTCTCTTTTCATCCAGCATGGTAGCAAGCATAACTTTTCCATCCCACAAATCAACTACATGTTTGATTGTCTCATAAGCATATCCTAGTTCAAGCTCTCTTCCATCATACTGGTGTTCCAGAATAAGCATGTTATCCTTCTGAACCAACTCCAATACAGAGATCACAGGTATTCCCGACAAGCCTGCACTATAAGCAATTGTATCCCTTACCCTTTTCCAGCCGTCTTCATCTGAAACCTCTGTAATTATATAATTGCTTCCAAGCTTCATATATTCAAAAAGATTCATTTCTTCGCACAATTCTCTGGTCAGGTATCTTCTTATAAAAGACTGGTCCCTTTCAACTTCTCTGACCTCGAACAGCTTTTTTGTATCACCGTTATTTTTGTTTTTCAGGTCCTCAAATATTTTAAACCCTATATAGTACGGATTAAGCTGTCCCAAATGGGGCCTTATGACCTGATTGTGCCGCTTTAAAAACTCAATCTGAAGTCCCTGGGGGAGTTCGAGTTTGTTTAATATAGTGTAATGCCAGAAACTCGCCCACCCTTCATTCATTATTTTGGTTTCCATCTGCGGGAGAAAATACATTGTTTCGTCCCTTACAATATGCAGAATGTCACGCTCCCAATCAGTAAGCCTTCCATAATTCATTATAAACAGCAAAATGTCTTCATCCGGCTCTATAGGTATTTTTTTCAGATCAGGCATTGGTTCCGGCTGTTTGTTTCTTGGTTCAAGCAAAGGGTGGTCACTCTTAGGTTTTGTAAACCTCTCAAAAACAGCTTTTCTTTTATCCTGCTCAGTAAGTCTTTTTTCACCAATAGTCCTTGATATCTGAAATTTTAACGCATGAGCCGCATTTAAAATCTTTTCAACCTTTGCATATCCTATACCAGGGTCCTGAATATACTCACGAATACGATTTGCATGGTTCTTAAACATTTCTAT
>JAAZCB010000096.1 GCA_012513545.1 Clostridiaceae bacterium | reverse complement strand
TGACAAAACCTTTGTTGTAACTAAGGACTATGTCGGAAAGGACATAAAAGTAGAAGTTACACCTGCCAATTCAGAAGTTACAGGCATTGCAGCAACAGGTAACAGTAAATTTAATACTGTTATTCTTAACGGAGATGTAAATAGAGACGGAAAAGTAAACTTTTTAGATGCCTTGCTAATGATTCACTCAATTAATGGCACGTTTGCCTTTGACCGGCAGCAGCTTGTATCAGCAAATGTTGATGGAACCAAAGGAGTTACAGTAAATGATGTTATACTTGTGTTAGAGGCTGATGTTGGTTTGGTCTCTTTGAATTAAATTATTACTGTCAAGTTATTTTTTGAAATGCCTGATCAGATGCGGGAAACTATCCTGCATCTGATTCATTTCCAGACATATCTTACTTATTACTTAATGATGACGGTGATTCTATCTGTACAAGAACCTGGTTTTTTTGCAGGCAGCAGTATGATATAATTTTCATAAAGTATAAATTATTAATAAAACCGGAACTTGGAATAAACATAGGGATTAATAGAAAGCCCGTCCATGTTCAGCCGTTAAGTTAAGAGGTATTACTTATGCGTATTCCGAAAAAGAATGAATTAATAATTATGGTTATATTGCTTATTAACATAATCGTCATTGCAGTCGCTGTATTCACCCTGTTTTCTCCAAAGGACACCCCATCTTCAATAAACAAGGTTGACTACCGGGAGGCCTTAAAATATTCAATTCTCTTTTATGATGCCAATAAATGCGGCAGAGATGTTGCCGTCGATAACGTTTTTGACTGGAGAGGTCCCTGTCATGTTGATGACGAAAAAGATTTGAATCTCGATCTTACCGGGGGGTTTCATGATGGGGGGGATCATGTAAAAGTGGGTATAAACCAGGGATATACTGCTTCCATACTGGGTTGGAGCCTGTACACATACAGAGATATATTTGACAGTACCGGAAATACAAAAAAGCTTATATCTACCCTTAAATATTTTACCGACTATTTTCTCAAGTGCCATACAAACGAGTCAACTTTCTATTATGGAATAGGTGATGTCATTGAAGACCACAATTACTGGGAGCCTCCGGAAAATCAAAGCCCTGACCGGCATACATGCAGTTGTCTTCGGGTATGTCATTTTAATTACCTCAAGCAGGGCAACGAGTATTGAAAGACAGTGTCCCACCGAATCATGGATTTCACCTGCCATCCTGTTTCTCTCACGGGATGCTGACAGCTCTTCTACAACATTTGCATGCTCTATCAGCTTTGTATATGCTTTGGCTAATTCCATATTCTTTTTACTCAATTCATCAGTAAGGTTTTTGTGCTCATGGATATTATAAAACGAAACTACCCAGCCAATTAACAGTTTTGTGTGTTTAAGCGGCTGACAGTGAATCTCGTATTGAATTTCATCGTTATACTCAATTATTCCCTTTACTTCCTCCCATGTGCCTTTGCCAATAGCTAAAACAGCGTTCCTGCTCTCATCATTGTATTTCCAATTCCTGAGTATAAAATCCGATATTTCGGATGCATCACTTTCCAGCAGCTGTTTTTTGTTTTTACCCATAATTACTTCCAAGGTGTTATTGACACTGGCGATTTTTCCTTTCCCGTCAACGATCATAATTCCTTCATACAAGTTGTTGACTATTTCGGGCAGCGCCATTGGAAGGATATTCATAAACTGGTAGCGGTAAATGGCAACAAAGAATGTAATAAGGATAATCAAAGTAGCCCCCGGAACTATATCCATATAGTTAAAAGAAAAGTAAACATGAGAACCATAATATAATACTGTTATACACTGTGATAATGTATAACCTGCCGTTATCAGGATGGAAACCTGTTTAGCCTGCTTTGTAAAAGCATTTCTCATTACTATGATTAATCCGGCAAAATGGTAGAGTGATTGAATAATAATTAGAAGCCATAACCCATTGGAATATAAAATCTTTCCCTCTTTATCAAAAAAGTATAATGAATAATCAGCGCCTTTTGTCAAATATAGGGTCAGTAATACCATAAGAGGGAAAAATATTACCAGGATTTTTCTTATCTGAAGTCTTTGTTTTACCCATGCACTTCGAGAAAAATAAAGATAGAATATAAGCCATACGGGCCCGAGTAAAAAAGTTGAAGCATACTTAAAAATTACAAACAGGTAAGCAATGGAGCCTAAATTGAAAATCAACAATACCAGCGTACAGGAAGCCCAGCAAAAGTATAAGGTATAGAGTGCAATAAAGATCTTCACAAGAATGTTTTTTTGTTTTCGAAAAGCCATGAACACAATGGTGGCAAAACAGATCTGCGCTGTAAGAAACGATAGAATAACACCCGACCACCCCATGAAACACTAAATCCTTTCGCTTTTATTACCTAAAAATTATGAGTATACCCTAAATAATTCTGTTCTTAGCCGCAAAAGCAACAAGCTGAATTCTGTCATTCAAGTTGAATCTTCCCAAAAGGTTATACAGCATGTTACGGATAGTTCCCTCCGACAAATAGAGTATTCCTCCAATCTCCTTATAGCTTTTTCCGTCTGCAATCAGTTTGATTACCAATTTTTCTTTTTCTGAAATATGTATATGTACCGCGTCCTCTTTTGGAAGTTCTGCATTCCTTCTGGCAAAATCCTCGAGCGCCTTATCCTGAAAAATCCTCAAACCCAGATACACACTTTTAATAGCTTGATAAAGTTCCTGAACCCCCGTGTCTTTGGTAATATAGCCGTCAGCTCCGTATTGTATCGCTTTTGAGACGCTCTCTTCATCATCAAACGTTGAAAGAATCATTATTTTTATTGAACTGTATTTTGCTTTGATAAGTTTTGTTGTTTCAAAGCCATCCATTTCAGGCATCTTCAGGTCCATGACAATTAAATCAGGAATTTCCTTTTCACAAATAGACAGAATTTCCTTTCCGTTTTGTGCAAGTCCGTTATCGGAGTAGCAAGGGACGTGCTCGGGAATACATAAGGCTCAGTTTTTTAAAGTACTTGTGCAAAATTATTGTATGATGAGAATAGACCGTTTTTTAACACATTGTAAATTCATATAAAAAAAGGTAAAATAAATCCATTAACTTATTAGGGGGACCATCTATATGTTAAAAGGAATTCCAGACATTATATCACCAGAATTATTAAAGATATTGTGTGAAATGGGACATGGTGATTGCATTGTTCTTGCAGACGGGAATTTTCCTGCACAATCCATAGGAAAAGGTGCTCTGGTAGTTCGTGCCGACGGGCATGGTGTTACGGAGCTTTTGGATGCCATACTGAAAATTTTTCCGCTGGATACCTATGTTGAACATCCTGTACAATTGATGCAGGCCGAGCCGCAGGATAATCCGACGCAACCAATTTGGAGTGAGATTGAATCAGTTATTGCAGCACATGATGTAAGGGGAAAGAAAGCAATTGGCTTTCTTGAGCGATTTGCCTTTTATGAAAGCTCCAGAAATACTTACTGCATAGTGGCAACAGGTGAAAGAGCAACCTATGCCAATGTTATCTTGAAAAAAGGCGTTATATTAAAGAACAGCCCTGATTCAAATTTATGATATTAAACACAGATATTAATTTCTGAAAGGACAGGCTGTTAACCTGTCCTTTCCTGATAATTTCTACCAATTACAACTTAATTGTAATTTTTTGAGCAGTACGAATTTGACTGCTTGCTTTTGTTTTTTCATCATTAATTAGTATTAATCCGTCATCTATTAACTTTTCGATTTGTGACCGGCTTAAATCAACTATTTGTTGTGATAACAATTTGTCAATTCTATATTTACCTCTTACTTCTTCAAGTATTATTACAACCTCTCCTATTCCAGCTTCCCGATAGGCTGAAACTGAAATGAAATCCAATTTTAATGTTTCTTTTTCTTTCACCTTGTCAGGCGTTATTTTATCTTCAGATGCTTTGTAAGTATCCAGCATTTTATTCCAGGAATGGCCGTTTTCACACTTGTAAATAGCATATTCAAATATGTCTTTGCCATTAGCGTTATGCCTTCTTTTTAACGAATCCTGGAATAAAACTTTTTTACCGCAGTTGTGACAATATCTCTCAACTGATTGACTTTCCCCGGATTCATACAGTTGCCATCTTAATATGTTTTTTTCCATGTCCTTCACCTCTCTTGATTGGTAAAGGAACACAATACTCATCTATTTTGATGGAGATAATATTAAATTTTGAACATAAAAAAGCAGAAATAACCAAAAGGTATCTCCGCAATTTTCCTTAATTAATTATATTGCGTCCCTTGTAATGGTATAAAAAGGCGCAAAAATACCGTATAGAAAAATACTTAATGAAAACCGGTAAATTTTTACGCTCCTGTTAAATTATCCATTACAAGTATGATGGCAT